>NZ_CAUPYL010000142.1:0-6936 GCF_963515265.1 uncultured Frigoribacterium sp. | reverse complement strand
CCCTCCGTGTTCCCCCTCGACCTCAGCGGATCGCGGCCCGGCTCCGCCTCGACACCTGACGGCGACGACCCGGCCGTCGCTCCCGGCAGCGCCGGTTCGCCCGCAGCGGCAGCCGTCGCCGAGCCCGCGCCCGCGTCCGTCCCCGAGCCGAGCGGCTTCGTGCCGCCCGTCGGCCACTGGACGACCCAGTCGGACGAGCCCGACGACGACACGGCCCCCGGTCGTGCCCTCGGCACCCACACGGGCCAGACGAACGCGCTCATCCTCACCGACCAGCAGGTCGCCGACGTCACCGGAGCGCTCAACGCGACCGGCGAGATCATCATCACCGGCTCGATCGACCTGCCCCGCAGCCTGGGTGCCACGGGGTCGCAGGCGCGCATCGACAACTCCGACATCGACCGCCTGCTCGAGCAGGGCGATGCCGAGAGCGCCGAGACCGACGCGGCTCCCGTCCGGGCCAGCCGGGCCATCAGCACCCACACCTCGACGCGCTCGGTCGTCCTCGCCGCTTCACAGCCCGCCTCCAGCAAGCTGCCCCTGATCCTCGGGATCGGCGGGGGCGTCCTCGGAGCAGGTATCATCGGTGTCGTCATCGCCGGGTTCGCCACGGGCATCCTCGGCGGTTGACGCCGCCGTCGTCCCGTCCCGGGCCGACCCACCCCGAAGGAATCCGTGACAGCCACCCCTCGTGCCATCGAGCTCCTGCAGATCGCAGCCCGCGCCGCCGACGACAAGCAGGCCGACGACCTCGTCGCGCTCGACGTGTCCGAGCCGCTGGCACTCACCGACATCTTCCTCCTGGCCTCCGGCCGCAGCGAGCGCAACGTCGTCGCGATCGCCGGTGAGATCGAGGACAAGATGCTCGAGGCCGGCGCCCGCACCCTGCGCCGCGAAGGTCGCGCCGAGGGCCGCTGGATCCTCCTCGACTTCGGCGACGTCGTCGTCCACGTGTTCCACGACGAAGACCGCCAGTACTACTCGCTCGAACGCCTGTGGAGCGACTGCCCGGCGATCCCGCTCGACGTGGTGAGCGCCTCCTCCGCCGAGGCCGCCTCGGCTCCGGCCTCGTCCGAGGCCTAGGCCCGCACCTCGCGTCTCCGGACGTCGACGACCTCCGTGCCGTCGGTGGTCCGTGCGACCCTGGCGGCATGATCATCGACCGGGTCCGCGTGCCGGAGGCGCTCGTCGCCGACCCGCGCGAGTGGCCGTTCACCGTCCCGGCCGTCGCTGCGCTCGTCGGCACGGGTGTGTCCCTCGACGCACCCGTGACCTTCCTCGTCGGTGAGAACGGAAGCGGCAAGTCGACGATCGTCGAGGCCCTCGCCGAGGCGTGGGGCGCCGACGTCCGCGGCGGTCGCTCGCACGGCAGGTACTCCTCCGAGCTCGAGCCGTCCGAGCTGGGCGCCGTTCTCGAGCTCGGACGCACGCCGACGGGCAGCCGCATGGTCGGGCGCAAGGCGAGGGGCTGGTTCCTCCGGTCGGAGACGGCGCTCGACATGTTCGCGCGGTACGAGAAGCGCGACCCCGGGTTCCACGACGTGAGCCACGGCGAGAGCTTCCTGCACGCCTTCGACGTCCGGCTCGCCGAGAAGGGGCTGTACCTGCTCGACGAGCCCGAGGCAGCCCTGTCCTTCTCGGCCTGCCTCCAGCTCATGGGCACCCTGGCCGACGTCGTCGACGCCGGCGGGCAGGTCGTCTGCGCGACCCACTCGCCCGTGCTCACGGCCCTGCCCGGCGCCGCGGTGCTGCAGCTCGGCGAGCGGGGCATCGAGCGGACGACCTGGGGCGAGCTCGACCTCGTGCAGCACTGGCGGGCGTTCCTCGACGAGCCGGGACGGTACCTGCGCCACCTCTGAGGTGCAGCGCCGGGCCGTGGGCCCTGGCGGCGGGTGTACTTGCGGCGTCGGATTCTGTAGTAAGGTTGACGAGTTGCTTCGGCAGCGGGAACACGAGCAACACGGCAACACGATAAGGGTCTGTGGCGCAGCTGGTAGCGCACCTGCATGGCATGCAGGGGGTCAGGGGTTCGAGTCCCCTCAGATCCACCCACGAGCAAGACGGGATGGCCTCACCTTCGGGTGAGGCCATTTCTCGTTCCTGCCCCCGCTCCTCTGCCTCGCTTCGTGGAGGAACGCGACTCCTGAGTCGTCGCGGTGCCGGTCTGGGCGTGCGCTGTGCATCGGCTCCACGCGGGTGGCCGACGCGGTAGACATCATGCATGAGCAACGAGCAGCCTGGCCAGACCCCCACCCCCGACGACGACGCGACCCGCGCCTCCGGGACGCCGACGGGTGCGGACCGCCCCCGTCCTGCGTACGGGGAGTACGCGCCGACCCCGGCGGGCGGTGCCGCTGCGCCGTCCGAGCAGCAGCCGGTCGCCCCCGGCGCACCTCAGGGCACCCCCTACGGCGCGCCCCAGCAGGGCGCCCCCTACGGTGCCCCGCAGCAGGGCACTCCTGCCTCGTCGCCCACGACCGGCGCCCCCGGCCCCAAGGGCATCGGTGCCTTCGCCGGCGAGGGCCATCCCCAGACGCTGGCGACCTTCACCCGCTACGAGGACGCGCAGTCCGCGGTCGACCTGCTCAGCGACGAGGGCTTCCCCGTCGAGAGCGTGTCGATCGTCGGCCACGACATCCGTACCGTCGAGAACGTCGCCGGCCGTCTGACCACCGGCAAGGCCGCCGTGCGCGGTGCCGCCGGCGGGGCGTGGTTCGGGCTCCTGCTCGGACTGCTCTTCAGCATCTTCGCGCCGGGCGTCGCGTTCATCGGCGTCCTGCTCATCGCCCTCGGCGCCGGAGCCCTGTGGGGCGCGCTCTGGGGCGCCGTCGGCCACGCCGCGACGCGTGGTCGGCGTGACTTCGCCTCGGTGAAGACGATGGAGGCGGGTCGCTACGAGGTGCTCGTCCGTGGCGAGCTCTCCGCCCGCGCCCACCAGGTGCTCGCGCAGGGTCGCAAGGTCGGCTAGCAGCAGCCTGGCGAACTGCGCCGACGACGAAGGGCCCCGCGCGTGCGGGGCCCTTCGTCGTGCCGGGAGGTCCCCGACGCTCAGCGCCTCACGGCGTGACCATCCCGCCGTTCACGTTCAGCGTCTCGCCTGCGACGAAGCTCGACTCGGCGCTGGTGAGGAACACGTAGGCCGGCGCCTGCTCGGCGGGCTGCGCGGCCCGTCCCATCGGCGACTCGCTCGAGCCGAACTCGGGCAGGGTCTCGGGGTCGACGCCCTGCGTCACCTGCAGCACGGACCAGGTCGGCCCGGGGGCGACGACGTTCACGCGGATGCCCTTGCCGACGAGCTGCTGCGCGAGGCCCTTCGAGAAGTTGTTGATCGCGCCCTTGGTCGTCGCGTAGTCGAGCCGGTCGGGGGCAGGCGTGTAGGCCTCGAGCGAGGCCGTGTTGACGATCGTGGAGCCGGGCTGCAGGTGCGGCAGGGCCGCCTTGATGATCCAGAAGGGCGCGTAGACGTTGGTCTTGAACGTCCGGTCGAACTGCTCGTCCGTGATCTGGTCGATCGACTCCTGCCAGACCTGGACCCCGGCGACGTTGACGATCGCGTCGAGCCCGCCCATGCCCTCGACGGCCTGCTGCACGAGCTCGCGACAGAAGGAGGCGCTGGTCAGGTCGCCGGGGACGGCCACGGCCTTCCGCCCGGCCGCCTCGACGAGCGACACGACGTGGCGCGCGTCCTCCTCCTCCTCGGGCAGGTACGAGAGGGTGACGTCCGCGCCCTCGCGGGCGAACGCGATGGCCACGGCTGCGCCGATGCCGGAGTCGGCGCCGGTGATGAGCGCCTTCCGGCCGGTCAGGCGGCCGGTGCCGCGGTAGCTGTCCTCGCCGAGGTCGGGGACGGGCGTCATGTGCGACTGGAGCCCGGGCTCCGGCTGCTGCTGCACCTCCGGGCTGATCACGGGGTAGCGGGTGCGGGGGTCGTCGAAGGTGTACTGATCGCGGGTCATGCACCCGTGATACGCCGCGGGGCTGGCTGCCTGCTCAGCGCGGGCAGGTGCCGGGGTACGCGGGGCCGCCTCCTCGGCAGTCGCTTGGTGTACCAATGATTGGTACACTCAGCACATGGCGACGAGAAGACCGCGACGACACGGCGACGAGCACGGCGATGCGCAGGGAGGCGAGCCCGGCCACGAGCACGGCAGCTGGTTCGGCGACGCCGTCGAGCGGATGAACTCCCGGCTGCGCCCCTACATCGGCGGCGCCCAGCTCGGCATCCGTGACGAGGCGCCGATCGTCGCCCCCGCGCACGGCGGCGCCTGTCCGCTCTGCGGCCGCCCGATGGACGAGCACGTCGTCGACCGCTCCGGCCCGCGCACGATGCTGCACTGCCCCCGGGACGTCCGCGGATGAGCGCGGCGGCCCGCGCCTCCGAGGCTGTCGGCCAGGCGCCCGGCGTCGCGGCCGCTGACCCGCTCGCGCTCGAGAGCCAGATCTGCTTCGCGCTGTCGGTCGCCTCGCGCAGCGTCGTCTCCGCGTACCGTCCTGTGCTCGAGCCGATGGGGCTGACGCACCCGCAGTACCTCGTCATGCTCGCCCTGTGGGAGCAGCAGCCGCTGGCGCTCCGCGACCTCGCCCGGCTGCTGCGGCTCGACCCCGGCACCCTGTCGCCGCTGGTGAAGCGCCTCGAGGCGCAGGGCCTGGTCACCCGCGGGCGCAGCGCGGACGACGAACGAGCGCTGAGCATCGAGCTGACGCCCGCCGGGGTCGCCCTCCGCGAGCAGGCCGAGTCGATCCCCGGGCGGATGATGGCCCGGCTCGACGTCACCCGCGACGAGCTGGTGCTGCTGCACCGCACCATGGCGAAGCTGATCGCGGCGGCCGAGGCCTGAGCGGCGAGCTGCACCCCCGAACCAGCAGAACACCCCCGGGACCAGGGGTGCAGTGCCGGATCGGGGGTGCAGCTCGCCTCAGTCGTGCGGCAGGCGAGGCAAGGGGCGCTCGAAGAGCCAGCTCGCGAACAGCGCCTCGAGCTCGCCGGCGTCGTGGCCGCTGACGCGCACGCAGTGCCGCACGAAGTCGTTCGTCGACACCGCGCCGTACCGGTTCTGGTCCGTCCAGCGGCGCAGCACGGCGAAGAACGCGTCGTCGCCGATCGTCAGCCGCAGGGCCTGCAGCGTCAGCGCGCCGCGCTTGTAGACGCGGTCGTCGAACATCGCGTCCGGCCCGGGGTCGCCCACCGTGAGGTCGTGCGGCGGCAGGGCGAGCCGCAGGTGCGTGCGGCGGGCGTGCGTCGCGACCGAGGTGCCGCCCGACCACTCCGACCAGAGCCACTCGGCGTAGCAGGCGAAGCCCTCGTTGAGCCAGATGTGGCGCCAGGAGGCGACGCCCACGCTGTTGCCGAACCACTGGTGCGCGAGCTCGTGCGCGATCAGCCGGTCGCTGCCCGACCGCCCGTCGGCGTGGTTCGCCCCGAAGACGGCGACGCCCTGCGCCTCCAGCGGGATCTCGAGGTCGTCGGCCGTCACCACGACCGTGTAGGCGCCGAAGGGGTAGGGGCCGAAGGAGGCGGTGAAGCAGCGCACCATCTCGGGCACGGCCCCGAAGTCGTGGTCGATCCGCGCGCGCAGGTCCGGCGGGCCGACGAGGGCGCCGCGGACGGGCGCGTCGTCGGTGCCGAGGGCCAGCTCGCGCGACTCGTAGCGCCCGATCTGCACCGTCGCGAGGTAGCTCGAGGTGGGCTCGGACTGCTCGAACGTCCAGGTGACCTTGCCGGGGCTCGATCGACGTGAGACGAGGTCGCCGTTGCAGACCACGTGGTAGCCGTGCTCGACGTCGATCCGGGTGCGGTACGTGGCCTTGTCGTCCGGGCGGTCGTTGCAGGGGAACCAGGTCGCGGCACCGTTCGGCTGCGCCGCCACGATGACCCCGTCGGTGAGCTCCTCCCAACCGATCTCGCCCCACGGTCCGCGTCGTGGTGCCGGCCGGCCCGAGTAGTCGACGACGGTGGTGAACCGGGCGCCCGCCTCCGCGTCCTGGGGGAGCGTCACCGTCAGCTTCGTCGCGCTCTGGCTGAAGCGGGCCTTGTGTCCGTCGACGCGCACGCGCGAGACACGGAGGCCGACGAGGTCGAAGACCGCACGACGCAGCGGCGCCGTCGCGACGGCCGAGACCGTCGCCCGGCCGTCGAGGCGGTTGGTCACGACCCGGTACGAGAGCTCGAGGTCGTAGGAGGCGACGGTGAAGTCGTCGGCGCCGCTGCCCGGCGTGTGGGTGTCGGGCACCGCGTCGTCGGGATCGCTGTCGCGCGGGAAGGAGTCGGGCACGGTCCCATCGAACACGCTGCCGTCGGTCGGCGTGCCGTCGTCTCCGCTGCCGTCGGCAGGCCCGCTCACGAGGTGGCCGCGTGGTAGTCCGAGTGGCGGACCTCGCGCCACGGCCCGATCGGGTTGCCGCTCCACCGGCTGCCGACGGGCACGCCCTCTCCTCGCATCACGAGCGAGGCAGGGCCGACGGTGGCGTGGCTGCCGACCACGGCCGCTGGCAGCACGACGCTGTGGGGGCCGAGGGCAGCGCCGGCGTCGAGGGTCACGGTGTCCATCGACATGATCCGGTCGTGGAACAGGTGCGTCTGCACCACGCAGCCGCGGCCGACCGTCGATCCGTCGCCCAGGGCGACGAGATCGGCCTCGGGCAGCCAGTAGCTGTCGGTCCAGACACCACGGCCGATGCGGGCCCCGAGGCTGCGCAGCCACCACACCAGGGCGGGCGTCCCCGTCGCGGCCCGGGCGAACCACGGCGCGGCCAGCATCTCGGTGAAGACGTCGGCCACCTCGCTGCGCCAGACGAACGACGACCAGAGCGGCTGCTCGCCCGCCCGGACGCGGCCGATCAGGGCCCACTTGGAGGCGGTGGTCACGACCGCGGCGACGAGCCCGGCCGCGATCAGCACGGCGCCGCTCGCCAGCGCGGCGACGAGCGGGCCCCACG
>NZ_CAUPYL010000141.1:0-6981 GCF_963515265.1 uncultured Frigoribacterium sp. | reverse complement strand
GCTAGGAGGCGCGGCGCACGGCGAGCGCGCTCGCCACGAGCGGCACCTGCAGCGGCAGGCGGACGACGGTGACGACCCGTCGGGCCGTCCCGGCGCGGCTGCTCCGGAGCGACCGCAGCGCCATCGACACGTTCGCCGGGAACACGGCGACGAAGAGCGCGGCCGCGAGGGCGCCGCCCGCCCGTCGCGTCGCCGTCGAGAGCAGGGCACCGGCCACGACGACCTCGGCGACCCCGGAGCTCGTCGTCCACAGGCGGGCCGGGCCGGGCATGCTGCGGGGCACGACCGCGTCGTAGGCGCTCGGGCGCACCAGGTGGAGCACGCCGGAGACGCCGCAGGCGGCCGCGAGGAGGAGGGCCGTGCGGCGGACGGAGGCGGTGCGGGCGTGGCGGGTGCGTCGGGTGCTCATGTGGTCCATCCTGCTCGCCCGCGCCTCCTCGACGGGCCCGACCCGGCCGAGGGGAGGTCAGACGGCGCGGCGGACGCCCCGGCTCATGATCGCCGAGGTGAGCGCCTCGACCGGCTCGCGCGGTGCGGCGGGGTTCGCGACCAGCACGTAGTCGACGTCTCCGAGGTCGGGCAGCGAGAAGCGGTCGCTGACCTTGACGAGGTCGGTGGGGATGAGCGAGAAGGGGAACACGGCGACGCCCATGCCCGCCCGCACCGCCGCGAGCACGCCGTTCACGTCGCGGGTGTTGCAGGTGATGCGCCAGGTGCGCCCGCTGGCCTCGAGGGCGCCGATCGCGAGCTGACGGCTGAGGCTCGGCGCCTGGTAGGCGATCAGGGGCACCGGCCGGCCCGGCTCGACCTGCAGCTTCTCCTGGCCGATCCAGACCATCGTGTCGCCGGCGACCCGACGGCCCTCGTCGGACTCGCCCGCCGTCTGCTTCACGAAGATGAGATCGAGGTGGCCGGAGGCGAGCCGCCGTCGCAGAGGACCGCTCTGGTTCACCGTCAGCTCGAGGTCGACGTCGGGGTGCAGCTGCCGGAAGTGCCGGAGGATGCGCGGCAGCTGCGTGATGGCGAGGTCGTCCGCGGCCCCGAAGCGCAGGCGGCCGCGCATCGCCGAGCCGCTGAACCAGCTCTCGGCCGCCGAGTGCGCCGCGAGGATCGTGCGGGCGAAGCCGGCCATCGCGTCGCCGTTGTCCGTGAGGCGCACGTCACGGGTGTCCCGCACCACGAGGGTGCGGCCCGCCGCCTTCTCGAGCCGGCCGACGTGCTGGCTCACCGTCGGCTGGCTGATGCCGAGACGGAGGCCCGCGGCCGTGAAGCTGCGCGTCTCCGCGACGGCGAGGAACGTCGTCAGCAGGGCAGGGTCGAACACGGCTAGGCCTCCTCCTGTCGCGTCATTCGAAGATCGCATGACAGTGATTCACACCATAGGGGGTCCGAATGATGTCGGCGGCCTTACCGTCGAGGGACGAGGAGGCGCGGCTCACCACCCCGAGGCCCCTCGCCCCCTCCCCCGGCGGCCGCGACCGCCCCGGGCCGCCCACCAGCGCAGGAACGCCGATGTCCTCTCCGTCCACCGCCAGCACCCCCGTCGTCGACCCCGCCGTCTCCTTCCCCGCCACCGCCCCGTTGCCCGTCGCGACGCAGCGCCCGCCGTGGCGGCACACCTTCATCGCGCTCAGCGTGCCGAACTTCCGGCTCTGGACGGTCGGCAACTTCGTGGCGATGACCGCCGGCTGGATGCAGCGCATCGCCCAGGACTGGCTCGTGCTCGAGCTGACCGGCAGCGCGACCGCCGTGGGCGTGACCGTGGCGATGCAGTTCGCGCCGATGCTCTTCTTCGGCCTGCTCGGCGGCGTGCTCGTCGACCGGTTCTCGAAGCGGGCGCTGATGGTCGTCACCCAGAGCGTCTTCGCGGTGCTGAGCATCGGGCTCGCCGTGCTGACCCTGACCGGCGTCGTCGAGGCCTGGCACGTCTTCGCCATCGCCTTCGCGACCGGCCTGGTGACCGTGGTCGACAACCCGGCCCGCCAGGTGATCGTGAGCGAGCTCGTCGGCCAGCGCCACCTCCGCAACGCGATCAGCGTCAACTCGAGCGTGTTCCAGCTCGGCGGCATGATCGGCCCCGCGGTCAGCGGCGTGCTGCTGCTCGCGGTCGGCGCGGGGTGGGCGTTCGCCGTGAACGGGGTCGCCTGCCTGCTCGTGGTCGGCATGCTCGGCCTGCTCCGCACCTCCCAGATGACCCGCACCGCGCCTGCTCCCCGCTCGCGGGGCCAGCTGCGTGAGGGCCTCGCGTACGCCCGGGCGAAGCCGACCATCCTCGTGCCGGTCGTGCTCGTCGCCTCCTACGCCGTCTTCGGCCTGACTATGCCCGTGCTGCTCGCGTCGTACGCCGACGAGGTCTTCGACGTGGGCGCCGGCGGCTACGGGCTCTTCAACTCGATGATCGCGGTGGGCGCCCTCACGGGGGCTCTGCTGTCGACCCGGCGGGCCACGATCCGGCTGCGGACGCTCGTCGTGGGCCTGCTCGTCACCGGCCTGCTGCAGGCGGGCGCCGGGGTCGTCGGCGGTGCCGCCGGCGTCGTGCCGTTCGCCCTGGTGCTCGTCTCGGTCGGGCTGGCGTCGCTGCTGTTCCTCACGTCGGCGAACCAGCTGGTGCAGCTGTCGAGCAACATCGGCATCCGCGGGCGGGTGATGTCGCTCTACGTTCTCGTGCTGCTCGGCGGCCAGGCCGTCGGCGGACCGCTGATGGGCGGGATCGTCGAGCTGCTCGGCACGCCGACGGCCATGGTGATCTCGGGCGGCGTGCCCGCGGTCGTCGCGGGCGTGACGGCGCTCGTGCTCGCGCGGCGGGGACAGCTCACGCTGCAGATGCGCGTGCGGCGGCACCTGCCCGTGGTCGAGATCGCCTCGCGCTAGGCGCAGTCGCGGCTCAGACGGCGGCGCTGCGACCGGGCGAGCCGAAGCGGATCGACACGTCCACACGCCACGCCTTGGGCTCGCCGGCCACGTGGGTGGTGCCGACGAAGCGCAGCCGCTCCCCCGCCGCCAGGCTGAGCTGGCCGTGGACGTCGAGCGACTCGCCGAGCCAGAACGAGATCTCGTGCTCGTCGAGCAGGTCGTCGTCGACCGTGACGCCGAAGCTGGCGCCGTCGAACTTGAGGGGCACGTCACGGAACTCGAGCCGCGGGGCGTCGTCCGACCAGTCGGCCACCTCGGCCACCCGGGCCGCGACGATGGTCGCGTCGACCACCCCGTCCGAGCCCATCGTCACCGAGGAGGCGCACAGGTCGACCCCGAGGTCGTCGCCGTCGATCCGGAAGCGGTTCTCCACGGGTCCCACGCTAGCGGCGCCTCCTCGTCCCGTCACCTGTGATCTCGCTCGATCTCGGGCGGAATGCAAGGGGCGGTGCATGCGTTGGCATCGAACATGACGAAGCGCATCGGGTTCCTCTCGTTCGGCCACTACCAGGACGTGCCCGGCTCCCGCACGCCCACCGCCCGGGAGGCGCTGGTCCAGTCGATCGAGCTGGCGGTCGCCGCCGAGGAGATCGGCATCGACGGCGCCTCGGTGCGCGTCCACCACTTCGCGAAGCAGCTGGCCAGCCCGTTCCCGTTGCTGGCCGCCATGGCCGCACGCACGAGCCGCATCGAGCTCGGCACCGGCATCATCGACATGCGCTACGAGAACCCGCTCTCGATGGCCGAGCAGGCCGCGGCCGCCGACCTGATCAGCGCGGGACGACTGCAACTCGGTGTCAGCCGAGGATCACCCGAGACGTCGCTCCGCGGCTACGAGGCGTTCGGCCACGTGCCGGAGGACGGCGAGTCCGACGCCGACATGGCCCGCCGCCACACCGAGCTGTTCCGCCGCGCGATCGACGGCGACGCGGTCGCCCAGAGCGACCCGCGCATGACCGGCTGGTCGAGCCCGCTCGCGATCGAGCCGCGGTCGCCCGGTCTCGGCGAGCGCATCTGGTGGGGCTCCGGCACCCGGGCGACCGCGCAGTGGACCGGCGAGCAGGGCATGAACCTGATGAGCAGCACCCTGCTCACCGAGGACACCGGCGTGCCGTTCGACGAGCTGCAGGCCGAGCAGATCGCGGTGTTCCGGGCGGCGTGGGCCGCGGCAGGGCACGCCCGTGAGCCGCGCGTCGCCGTCAGCCGCAGCGTCATCCCGATCACGACCGACGAGGACGTCCGGTACTTCGGGGTCCGCGCCCAGGCCGACTCGCAGGACCAGGTCGGCATGCTCGACGGCGTCCAGTCGCGCTTCGGCAAGAGCTACGTCGGCGAGCCCGACGTCATCGCCCGCCAGCTCGCCGACGACGCGGCCGTGCAGGCGGCCGACACCGTGCACCTGACCGTTCCGAACCAGCTCGGCGTCGACTACAACGCCCGGCTGCTGCGGACCGTGGCCGAGCACGTCGCTCCGGCGATCGGGTGGGCGCCGGCGTTCGGTCGCGCGACCAGCGCCTCGTAGGGGCGACCACCGCCTCCTCGTCCTGCCGTCTGGCAGGCGGGCCGCGCCTCCTCGTCCCGTCGCCGCCCCGCGGCCTGTAGACATGTCTGCATGAACACGGACCTCGACGAGGCGGCCCTCCGCTCGTACCGCAGCACCCAGACCGAGCCCGACGACTTCGACGACTTCTGGCGCCGGACCCTCGCCGAGGCACGCGAGCACGACCTCGACGTCCAGGCGGAGCCCGTGGACACCGGGCTCACGACCGTCGACGTGCTCGACGTGTCGTTCCGCGGGGCCGACGGCCAGCGCGTGCGCGCGTGGCTGCGGGTGCCGGCCGGCGCCGCCGCCTCGGGCGAGCTGCTGCCCACCGTCGTGGAGTTCGTCGGCTACGGGGGCGGCCGAGGGCACGCCCAGCAGAACCTGTTCTGGGCCTCCGCGGGCTTCGCGCACCTGCAGATGGACACCCGGGGACAGGGCTCGCTCTGGAGCACGGGCGACACCGCCGACTCCGGGGGCTCGGGCCCGGCCGCCGACGGCGTCATGACCCGCGGGATCGACAGCCCCGAGAGCTACTACTACCGCCGCGTCTACACCGACGGCGTCCGGGCCGTCGAGGCCGCCCGGTCGCTCGACGTCGTCGACGCCGACCGCGTCGCCGTGCTGGGCACCAGCCAGGGAGGCGGCATCACGCTGGCCGTCGCCGGTCTCGTCGAGGGGCTGGTCGCCGCGGTGCCGCGGGTGCCGTTCCTCTGCGACTTCCGCCGCGCCTCCGTCATCACCGACAGCGACCCGTACAAGCAGATCGGCCGCTACCTCGCCGTGCACCGCCACCGCGCCGAGCAGGTGCACGAGGTGCTGTCGTACTTCGACGGGGTCAACTTCGCGAAGCGGGCCACGGCGCCCGCGCTGTTCTCGACGGCGCTGATGGACGCGACCTGCCCGCCGTCGACGGTGTTCGGCGCGTTCCACGCCTACGGCGGCGACGCGGACATCACCGTGTGGCCGTACAACGGGCACGAGGGCGGCGGGGTCGAGGACGACCTCGAGGCGCTCGCGATGCTGCGCGGGGCGTTCGGGCTGTAGTCCCGGAGCCGGCGGGTAGCCGTCACTCGCGGCGGGTCATTGTCGCTCGCGGCGGGTCGCTGTCGCGCGTGGAGGGTCCTTGTCGCGCGTGGCGGGTTCCCGTGCCCGACGGCGGGTGGGCGCTGACCCGCCGCGGACGACGGGAACCCGCCAGCACGGCCTGCGACACCACGGAGGGGCCGAGCAGCACGCGGCTGCTCGGCCCCAGGGGTGCTACGGACCCGGGTCAGCCGATCGGCGTCGGGTCGAGCGGCAGCGGCGGCACCGGCAACGAGCCGCGGATCTGGTTCTGGGCCTGGCACTGGCTCGTGCAGTTCGTGGCGCCCGCGCTGAGCTCGATCGCGTCCTCGCCGAGGACTCCGCCGAGTCGGCCGCCCGACTGGACGACCCACTTCGTCACGGTGCCGGTCTGCAGGGTCTTCGTCGCGACCTGGGGGCTGTCCTTGCCGAGCAGCATCTGGTGCGCTCCGGCACCCGAGGTGACGGGGTCGACGCCGTCGCCGAAGTTGACCTTGCCCGTGTACTGGTTGACGAAGTAGAACAGCCCGGCGCCGAGGGTGTGCGTGAACTCGACGGGCGCGCCGAACTCCGACTCCATCTGGAAGATGCCGCCCTGGGCGCCGTCCTTCGCCTGGATCTTGAACTTGCCGCCGGCGGTGCTGAAGAGCACGACGAGGGTGTCGTCCTTCACCTCGAGGCTCTTGATCGTCGCGCCCGCGAGCTGGGCCGGCGTGAGGGTCGGCACCTTGGAGGCGAACACGACGGTCGGCCCCGTCACCATCCGCTGCGTGTCCGGCGCGCCGGTCAGCGTGTAGTCGTAGACGCCCAGGGTGGCGACGTCGATGTCGAAGCCGTTGTTGACGCCCCGCACGGCGATGCGGCCGGTGGGGACGATGCCGCCGACCTTGACGCTCTTGCCGGGCGCGGGGTCGTAGGTCGTGCTTCCGATCGTGACGCGGTAGTCGCCGCCCGCGCTGGTCTTGCCGGAGGCGCTGGCCGGGCCGGCCGAGAGAGCCAGCGACCCGGCGACGACCGCCGCGACGAGCACCGCCGAGCGGAGCTGACGGGCCGTGCGGCCGAGAGATGTGGTGGTGGTCATGGCGGGCTCCTCGTGGAGGGGTGGGCGACCCGTCCCCCGGGCCTGCGACCACTCTCGCCGGGGCCGCCGCACGACACCATCGGACCTTGGTACTAGTACCCGTTGTCCCTCGCCCACAGGGCGGCGCTCGTGCGGTCGGCGACGCCGATCCGACGGAAGACGCTGCCGACGTGCGCCTTGACCGTGCGCTCGCTGATGCCGAGCTCGGTGCCGATCTGCTTGTTCGCGAGGCCGCGGCCGAGCAGGCGGAGCACGTCGGCCTCCCGGCCGGAGACGAGCGGCACCGGCCCGGGATCGGGGGCAGGTGCGGGCGTCGCCGGCGTGCGCGTCGGGTCGTCCGGCGTCGACCTGTCCGGCAGCAGCGCCCTGGCCGCACGCGGGT
>NZ_CAUPYL010000140.1:0-7031 GCF_963515265.1 uncultured Frigoribacterium sp. | reverse complement strand
GGTGCCGACCGCGGCCGTCACGCTGCCGAAGCTCCGGACGCCGCGCTCGGCGAACCCGGCGGGGGCGATCGCCACGGGCACGGGCGCGGAGTGCACGAGGACTCCCCCGACGCTGCCGAGGTGCAGCCGGCCGAACGTGCCCTCCTTGCCGGCGCCGATCACGATCGCGTCGGCCCCGAGGTCGGCGGCGGCCGCGACCAGGCCCTCGGCGAAGGTCTCGGCCCTGACGAGGTGCGTCGTGGACGTGACGCCGGCCGGGACCTCGGCCGCCGCCTCCTGCAGCCAGCCCTCGGCGAGGTCGTCGAGGTGCCGCTCGTAGCTGGGGGCTGTGGGGACGAGGGAGGCGCGGCCCCGGTCGTGCAGGACCATCACGAGGTCGAGGCGCACGCCGAGCGTGTGCGCGAGGGCCGTGCCGAGGGCCAGGGCGTCGTGCCCCGCGGGGGTGTCAAGGTACCCGACGACCACGCTCCTCACGAGGCGGCCGCTCCGGCGTCGGCGTGCTCGGGCTGGCCTGCGGACGCGGCCTGCACGGAGGCGTCGGCGTGCGCGTCGCGCTCCGCGAGGATCTCGGCGGCGACGTCGCGCCCGACGCGGATCGCGCCGTCGACGTGCTGGAACCCCTCCGCTGCGATGTCGCTCGACGAGAACCGGATCGGCCCGACGGGCACGCGCTGGTCGTGGCCCCAGCGCGAGAGGCCGCCGAGGTCGAAGCTCGTCGCGTACGCGCCGCCCGTCCACTCGTCGCTGGCCCAGTCGCTCTCGAAGTAGA
This sequence comes from uncultured Frigoribacterium sp., assembly GCF_963515265.1. Classification (NCBI taxonomy): domain Bacteria; kingdom Bacillati; phylum Actinomycetota; class Actinomycetes; order Micrococcales; family Microbacteriaceae; genus Frigoribacterium; species uncultured Frigoribacterium sp. The sequence continues at coordinate 6,262 of NZ_CAUPYL010000140.1, read as the reverse complement.
CGACCGGCTCGATCGCCTGCTCGCCGTAGTACGACGCCAGCGACGCGAGGATCGCCGCACGCCGCTCGTCGGCCGGCAGGGCGAGGAGGCGGTCGGCCTTCTCGTCGCTCACGAAGCCGACCAGGGTGCCCCGCGGGTCGCCGTGGTTCGAGTTGTCGTACGCCTCGTGCACCACCTGGTACGGGCTGAAGGCCGTGCCCGAGAGACCGGCGTCGCGCCAGAACGGCGTCTCGTACACGGCGTGCACCTTGATGACGAGGCCGAGGGAGACGTGCTGGTGCCACTGCTGGCGCAGGGCCGGCAGCGCCGGCAGGTACTCGATGCGCGAGTAGAGGTTGGGCGGCACGGCGACGACGGCCCAGCGGGCCGCCACGCGCAGCTCGGGAGTCGAGGCGACGACCCCGTCGGCCGACCACTCGAGCGTCTCGACCGGCTGGCCGAGGCGCACGGCGTCGCCGAGCTTCTCCGCGAGCGTCAGCGGGACCCGCTGCAGGCCGCCCACGACGCGCTTGTCGAGGATGAAGTCGGCGTCGACGAGGTTGCTGAAGCTGCCGGCGCTCGACGCCATCTGCAGCGCCTGGAGCAGCGAGAACGAGTGGGCGGGCTTCGTGAGCATCGCGTCGGCGATGAACAGCGCGATGTTGGCGCGCGCCTCCGCGTCGTCGGACTGCTGCTCGAGCCAGGCCGAGAACGACACGTGGTCGAGCTCGGCGGCCCGCGGGTGCTCCCAGGGGGCCGCGACGTCGGTCTCGGCGACGAGCTCGTCCATCACGACGATGAGCCGCTCGATCTCGGCCTGCGTGTGCTCGGAGGCAGGGAAGATGTCGCCCGTGAAGCGCGACGCCGTGCCGTCGGCCGAGACGTAGACGCTCTCCCCCTCGCGCCACCGGGAGTACGTCTCGAGGCCGAGCTCGCCGAGCGTCGCGATCAGGGCCGTCTGGTCGGGCGACACCCACTGGCCGCCGAGCTCGAGCATCGCCCCGTCGATCGTCTCGGTGCGCAGCCGGCCGCCGACGCGGTCACGTGCCTCGAGCACGACCACGTCGAGGCCCGCCGCGCGCAGGTCGGCGGCCGCGGTCAGGCCGCTGGCCCCCGCGCCGATGACGACGACGTCGCAGGTGGTGGTGTCGGTCATGGGGTGGTCTCCGTCGCTGGTGCGGGCACCGGGTGGTGCCGGGTGAGTGTGGGGGTCGGGCTCGGCTGGGCCTGGCCCGGCCCGGCCGGGGCGGTCAGGACGAGGCGCGCGGCGAGGCGTGCGCGCTCATCACGTGCTTGACCCGGGTGTAGTCCTCGAGGCCGTAGGCGCTGAGGTCCTTGCCGTAGCCGGAGCGCTTGAACCCGCCGTGCGGCATCTCGGCGGCGAGCGGGATGTGCGTGTTGATCCAGACGCAGCCGAAGTCCAGGTCGCGGGCGAAGCGCTCGGCCGTGGTGTGGCTGTCGGTCCAGACGCTCGAGGCCAGGGCGTAGGGCACGCCGTTGGCCAGGGCCAGCGCCTCGTCCGCCGTGCCGAACGACTGCACGGTGAGCACCGGGCCGAACACCTCGGCCTGCACGACGTCGTCGTCCTGCCGCACGCCCGTGACGATCGTCGGCGCGAAGTGGAAGCCCGTCCCGCCGACGCGGTGCCCGCCCGTCGCCACGGTCGCGTGCGCGGGCAGCGCCTCGACGACGGCCTGGACCGCCGCGAAGTGCCGCCCGTTGTTGAGGGGGCCGTAGGAGGCGCCCTCCCCGGCGTCGGGACCGGTCGTCGTCACCTCCGCGGCGCGCACCAGGGCGGCGACGAGGTCGTCGTGGAGCGACTCGTGCACGATGACGCGGGTCACCGCGGTGCAGTCCTGGCCGGCGTTGAAGAAGGCCGCCTCCGCGATCTGGGGGGCGACCACGTCGACGTCGACGTCGGGGAACACGACGGCGGGAGCCTTGCCGCCGAGCTCGAGGTGCACCCGGGCCACTCGGTCGGCGGCGGAGGTCGCGACGGCCACGCCGGCGCGCACCGATCCCGTGATGGCGACCAGCCCGGGCACGGGGTGCTCGACGAGGGCCTGGCCCGTGCTCGCGTCGCCGAGCACGACGTTGAGCACGCCGTCCGGCAGGATCCCCTTCGTCAGGGAGGCGAGCACGAGCGTCGACTCGGGTGTCGTGTCGCTCGGCTTCAGCACGATCGTGTTGCCGGCGGCGAGGGCCGGCGCGATCTTCCAGATCGCCATCATCAGCGGGTAGTTCCACGGTGTCACCTGGGCGACGACGCCGATCGGCTCGCGGCGCACCGACGAGGTGAGCCCGTCGAGGTACTCCCCCGAGGCGATGCCGTCGAGCCGGCGGGCGGCGCCGGCGAAGAAGCGCACCTGGTCGGCGCCGACCGCGACCTCCTCCGCGGCGATGATCGCCTTCGGCTGCCCCGTGTCCCGGTGCTGCGCCTCGACGAGCTCGTCGCTGTGCGCGTCGAGGGCGTCGGCGAGCGCGAGCAGCGCGGCCTGGCGCACCGACGGCGTGCTGCGGCTCCAGCCGGGGAACGCCCGGGCCGCGGCCTGCACCGCCGCGTCGACGTCGGCCGCGTCGCTCACGGGCGAGACGGCGACGACCTGCTCGGTGACGGGCGAGACCACGTCGATCGTCGCGGTGCCGTGGGCGTCGACGTACCGGCCGTCGACGAAGTTCTGCAGGGTCGCCATGGTGTCCTCTCGGTGGTGCTCGGTGCTGGTGCCGTGGTGCTCGGGGCCGTGCTGGTCGGGTCGCGTCGGGCTCAGCCGTCGGGCTGCAGCGCGTAGGTCGTGTCGAGGTACTCGTGGATGCCCTCGCTGCCGCCCTCGCGCCCGAGGCCCGAGTGGCCGACCCCGCCGAACGGGGCCGCGGCGTTCGAGACCAGGCCGGTGTTGACGCCCAGCATGCCGGTGCGGAGCCGACCGAGCATGCGTCGCCCACAGGCCAGGTCGGTCGTGAAGAGGTAGGCGACGAGGCCGTAGGGGGTGTCGTTGGCGAGCCGGACGGCGTCGTCCTCGTCGCGGAACGTCGTGACGGCGGCGACCGGGCCGAAGATCTCTTGGTGCATCAGGTCGGCGTCGCGGGGCACGTCGGCCAGGACGGTCGGCGCGAAGAACGAGCCGGGGCCGCCCGGCGCCGAGCCGCCCGTGACGACGCGGGCGCCCCGGGCCACGGCGTCGGCGACGAGCCGCTCGCAGGTCGCGACGGCGCGGTCGTCGATCAGCGGGCCGAGCGTCGTCCCGTCGGCCGTGCCGGGCCCGACGACCATGGCCTCGACGCGCTCGGCGAGGCGGCGCGTGAACTCGTCGGCGACCCGTTCGTGCACGAGCAGGCGGTTGGCCGCCGTGCAGGCCTGCCCGCCGTTGCGGAACTTCGCGAGCATCGCCCCGTCGACGGCAGCGTCGAGGTCGGCGTCGGCCATCACGACGAAGGGGGCGTTGCCGCCGAGCTCCATCGAGGTCCGGAGCACGTTCTCGGCCGCCTGCGCGATCAGCACCCGGCCGACTGCGGTCGAGCCGGTGAACGAGAGCTTCCGGAGGCGCGGGTCGGCGAGCAGGGGCCCGGTCACCCCGGCTGCGTCCGTCGTGGTCAGCACGGTGACGACGCCGTCGGGGACGCCGGCCTCGCGCAGCAGCTCGGCGAAGGCGATCGTCGTGAGCGGCGTCAGCTCGGCCGGCTTCACGACGACCGTGCAGCCGGCAGCCAGGGCAGGCGCGATCTTGCGGGTCGCCATGGCGAGCGGGAAGTTCCACGGGGTCACGAGGTAGCTCGGCCCGACGGGCCGGTGCGTGACGGTCATGGTGCCGGTGCCCTCGGGGACGGGACCGTACCGGCCCTGGACGCGCACCGCCTCCTCGGAGAACCAGCGGAGGAACTCGCCGCCGTAGGCGACCTCGCCGCGGGCCTCGGCCAGGGGCTTGCCCATCTCGAGCGACATGAGCAGGGCGAACGACTCGCGCCGCTCGACGAGGAGGTCGAAGGCCCGGCGCAGGGTCTCCCCGCGGACGCGCGGCGGCGTGGCGGCCCACCCGTCGGCGGCGGCCACCGCCCGGTCGAGGGCGTGGAGCGCGTCGTCGGGCCCCTGGTCGACGACCCTCGCGAGGACCTCGCCGGTCGCCGGGTCGTGCACGGGGAAGGTGGGGACGCAGCCGAGCTCGGTGGCCGGGGCCGCTGCGGCGGCTGCACCGTCGTCGCTCTCACGCACGAGCGCGACCACGTGTGCGGGGAACTCCGGCAGGGCTGCCGCGTCGGGCCGCGTCGTCCGCGCAGCCGTCGACACGTCGGTCATCAGGCCGACCCGAGTGCGGCGGCGACGACGTCGAGGCCGTCGTGCAGCAGCGCGTCGTCGATGGCGAGCGGCGGGAGGAACCGGATCACGTTGCCGAAGGTGCCGCAGGTGAGGACGATGACGCCCTCGGCGTGGCAAGCCGCGGCGACCCGGCCGGTGAGGGCGGCGTCGGGCTCGCCGGTGAGCGGGTCGACGAGTTCGATCGCGATCATCGCGCCTCGGCCGCGGACGTCGCCGATGCGCGGGTCGCCCTGCTGCAGGTCGCGCAGGCGGCCGAGCAGCAGGTCGCCGATGGCGGCCGCGCGCTCGAGCAGCCCGTCGTGCTCGAACGACTCGATGGCCGCGAGGGCGGCGGCGCAGGCGATCGGGTTGCCGCCGTAGGTGCCGCCGAGGCCGCCGACGTGGGGCGCGTCCATGATCTCGGCCCGGCCGGTGACGGCCGAGAGCGGCAGCCCGCCCGCGATGCCCTTCGCCGTGACGACCAGGTCGGGCACGATGCCCTCGTGCTCGCTGGCGAACATGCGGCCGGTCCGGGCGAAGCCGGTCTGCACCTCGTCGGCGATGAACACGACGTCGTTCTCGCGGCACCAGGCGACGATCGCGGGGAGGAACCCGGGCCCCGGCACGATGAAGCCGCCCTCGCCCTGGATCGGCTCGATGACGACGGCGGCGAGGTTCGCGGCGCCGACCTGCTTCTCGATCTGCGAGATCGCGCGAGCCGCGGCCTGCGGCCCGTCGAGCCCCGCGTCCCGGTACGGGTACGACAGCGGGGCGCGGTAGATCTCGGGGGCGAAGGGCCCGAAGCCGCTCTTGTAGGGCATCGACTTGGCGGTGAGCGCCATCGTCAGGTTCGTGCGGCCGTGGTAGGCGTGGTCGAAGGCCACGACGGCGGACTTCCGCGTGTACGACCGTGCGATCTTGACGGCGTTCTCGACCGCCTCCGCGCCGGTGTTGAACAGCGCCGAGCGCTTGTCGTGGTCGCCGGGCGTGAGCCGGTTGAGGGCTTCGCAGACCTCGACGTAGCCGTCGTAGGCCGTGATCATGAAGCAGGAGTGCGTGAAGCGCTGCACCTGCTCGACGACCGCCTCGACGACGCCGGGGGCCGAGTTGCCGACGCCGGTCACCGCGATGCCCGAGCCGAGGTCGATCAGGGTGTTGCCGTCGACGTCGACGAGCACTCCCCCGCCTGCCGCCTCCGTGAACACGGGCAGCGAGACGCCGACGCCCGCGGCGACCGCGCCGCGCTTGCGCTCCATCAGCTCGCGGCTGCGCGGGCCGGGCACCTCGGTGACGAGACGGCGGCGCTGCTCGAGGCCGGGGCCCCCGCGCGGGGTGGTGACTGTGGTGCTCGACATGCAGGCGCTCCTTCGACGTTGCGGCGACTCTAGGGAGCCGGGGCGCACCTCCTCGACCGACAGTTCGTCGCATGTTCACCTCCGGTCTGCCAGACCGGCAGGCCGGTGCTAGGTTCGGCGCGTGCGCCCCACCGTCCGAGCCCTCGTCCGACAGGCTCCTCTCGACCTGCGACTCCTCGACCCGACCACGCGCACCGACGAGCCGCTCTCGTGGGTGCACAGCTCCGACCTCGTCGACCCATCGCCCTTCGTCGCCGCCTCGACCATGTTGCTGACGACCGGCAGCCAGTTCGGCGTCGACGCGACGCAGGACGACTACGACGCCTGGGTCGGCCGGGTCGTCGGCGCGGGCGTGGTCGCCCTCGGGTTCGGTGCCGGCGTGCACCGGCCCGACACGCCCGTCGAGCTCGTGCTCGCCGCCTCGGCCCGCGGGGTGCCCGTCGTCGAGGTCCCCTGGCGCACCCCCTTCATCGCCGTCGCCCGCTGGGCGGCCGACCAGCTGGCCGAGGAGGCGCGCGACCGCGACCGCTGGACGCTGCGGGCCCAGCGCGCCGTCTCCGTCGCGGCCATCGGCGACGGCGGGCTGGACGCCGTGCTGCGGGTGCTCGGCGAGCAGCTCGGCGGGTCGGTGGTGCTG
>NZ_CAUPYL010000139.1:0-7063 GCF_963515265.1 uncultured Frigoribacterium sp. | reverse complement strand
CGAGCGGGCTGGGACGGGCCGTGGCCGACGCGCAGCACCGCGCCTCCTCGGCGCTGCACGACGCCCAGAGCGCTCTCGACGAGCGCGTGATCGACCCGGTCCGCAAGCGCCTCGGGCGCTGATCCCCGCGCCCCGGCCCCTCCGGTGGCAGGCCTGCCGCCGCGTAGTCCCCAGGCGGGGCCCGCGACCGTTGCACCTGCGGCACACGCGCCCCTAGAGTGACCACGAGTCACAGGAACACCTCCTGTCGCTCCTGCACCGGCGTCGTCGTCGGGCTCTCCCGACCACCAGCCCCAGGAGGCGACGTGACCCACGATCTCTCGGACGTGAGGTTCCTCACCGTCGCCGAGGTGGCCGGCATGATGCGCGTCTCGAAGATGACCGTCTACCGGATGGTGCACTCGGGCGAGCTGCCCGCGATCCGCTTCGGCCGGTCGTTCCGCGTGCCGGAGTCGGCCGTCGCGGCGGTCCTGCAGAACGGCGTCGCAGACGTCGGCTGACGCGCTTTCGACAATCACGGGTCGCCCTAGTACACTGACCCGAGGCATTTTTCCGCGGTTCTGTTTCGGACCCGGTCGTCCGATCCATGAATCAGTGAGGTCCTCTATGGGTTCTGTCATCAAGAAGCGTCGCAAGCGCATGGCGAAGAAGAAGCACCGCAAGCTGCTTCGCAAGACTCGTCACCAGCGTCGCAACAAGAAGTAGACGTTGCGTGAAGTGTGCCCTCGACCGTTCGGTCGGGGGCACATTTCTTTGCCCGCTCGGGTGCCCTCCTGCCGGCAGCGACTTTCCGCCGACGCTCGCAAATGCCGACCGTGGGCCGGTGTCGAACCGCGCAACGGCGGGAAAAGCCGCTATAGCAGCCGTCCAAGTCGGGTTTTGCGAACGTCCGCAGCCGCGCATCCCCATCTCCGATTCGACGCGTCACAAATGCCGACCGGGCCTCCCGCAACAGCGGTGAATGCAGGTATGCGAGATCGACCGGTCGGCATTTGCGGACAGGAGACCACCGCCTTGGACAACCGGCGGGCACCGCGCAGGAGGCGGCGGCGCGACCCAGCACCTCCTGCGACGGCCGCGCTAGGGTCGAGGGCGTGCCCGTTCCCCGCATCTCCCTGCTGACGAAGCCCGGCTGCCACCTCTGCGACGAGGCGCGCACCGCTCTCGACGCCGTGCTGGCCGAGCCCGAGTTCGCGGCGGCCGAGCTCGGCTACGCCGAGACGGACATCCTCGGCGACGAGGCCCTGCGTGCCGAGTACGCGGAGGAGATCCCGGTCGTCCTGCTCGACGACCGCGTGCACACCATCTGGCGCGTCGAGCCCGAGCGCCTCCGCACGGCCCTCCGGAAGGCCCTCGCGTGACCGTCAAGCACATCGTGATCTGGAACCTCGTCGCCACCGACGACGCGTCGCGCGAGCACGCGGCCGCGCGCATCGACGAGCTGCTGACCCGCCTCGTCGGCACCGTCGAGTCGATCCGCTCGCTCGAGGTCGTCCGCAACGTCGCCTACCCCGAGACGAACGGCGACGTCGCGGTCGTCGCCGAGTTCGACGACGCCGCCGGCCTCGATGCGTACATCGTGCACCCGGCCCACAAGGAGGCGGCAGCCGAGATCCGCACCCTCGTCACGGGCCGCGGCGCCATCGACTACGAGGCCTGAGGCCTGACGCCCAGCGCGAGAAGATCCGCGATTCAGCGCGAGCAGATCCGCGATCCAGGACGACCGCCTCCCGCGTTCCTGATCGCTGCACGGATCAGGAACGCGAGTCCTCTCCCCACGGGGATCAGGCAAGAAGATCCTGAATGAGGAGAAGGGCTACGGCGTGAGGCGGGTCGGTCCGCGGAACAGGAACGTCACCTCGCGGAGGTTCGGCTGGTGCAGCATGAGCATCAGCACGCGGGCCAGGCCCATGCCGAAGCCACCGTGCGAGGGGGCCCCGTAGCGGAAGAAGTCGAGGTAGCCGCCGAGCTCCTCGGGCTTCATGCCCTTCTCGCGGATCTGGGCCTCGAGCACCTCGACGCGGTGCTCGCGCTGCGCGCCGGTGGTGATCTCGGTGCCGTTGTAGATGAGGTCGTAGCTCTTCGTGAGCTGCGGGTCGTCCTCGTGGCGCATGTGGTAGAACGGCCGGATCGACGCGTCGTAGTCGGTGAGGAACACGAAGTCGTGGTCGAACGTCTCCTTGACGTACGCCGCGATCTGGCGCTCGCCCTCGGGGTCCATGTCGGCGTCCGCACGGGGCACGACGTAGCCGCGGTCGGCGACGATCTGCTTGGCCTCGGCGAGGGGGATGCGGGGGAACGGAGTCGTCGGCACGGTCAGGTCGACGTCGAAGAGCTCCTTGATCGCGGCGCCGTGCTTCTCGACGACGGCGGTGAAGGCCGCGACGAGCAGCTCCTCCTGCATCTGCATGACGTCCTCGTGGCTGTCCACGTAGCTGATCTCGGCGTCGACGCTCGTGTACTCCGTCGCGTGGCGCGAGGTGAACGAGGGGTCGGCACGGAAGACCGGGGCGATCTCGAAGATCTTGCCGAAGCCGGCGGACTGGGCCATCTGCTTGAAGAACTGCGGGCTCTGCGCGAGGAACGCGCTGCCCTCGAAGTACTCGACCTTGAACAGCTCGGCGTTCGACTCGCTCGCCGACGCCATGATCTTGGGCGTGTGGACCTCGACGTAGCCGCGCTCGACCCAGTAGGTGCGCATCGCGTGCTCGAAGGTGGTCTGGACACGGAAGATGAGGGCGTTGCGCGGGACGCGCAGGTCGAGGAACCGCCAGTCCATCCGCTTGTCGATTCCGCTGTCGGCGGCGATCGGCGTCTCGGGGTCGGCGAGGCTGTCGACGACGAGGCCGTCGATCTTCACCTCGATGCCGCCGAGCTTGACGCGCTCGTCGTGCTTGAGCTGGCCCGTGACCGTCACGAAGCTGCCCTGCGAGAGGCCCGAGATCGCGTCGGCGATCTCGTCGGTCTCGCCGGCCTCGGCGAGCACGTCGGCGGCCGTGCGGGGACGGACGAGCTGGACGGCGCCGGACTCGTCGCGGAGGACGACGAACTGCACCTTCTTCTGGTCACGGACCGTGTCGACCCAACCGGACACCGTCACGGGGCCGTCGGGGAGGGGCGAGAGGTCGCTGATGAGGGTGCGTTCGATCACGGGGCCAGAGTTTACCGCGACGTCGAGCTTTCGGCCTCCCGTGAGGGAGGTGGGAGTGCAGGCCCGATCTAGACTGGTGGCCATGCCCGCCCAGCAGATCCACCTCGTGCGCCACGGCGAGGTGCACAATCCCGACCACGTGCTCTACGGCCGACTCGAGGGCTTCGGGCTCAGCGAGCTCGGCCACCGGATGGCCGCGTCCTCGGCCGCGATGCTGCAGGCGCAGGGCGCCCCCGTCGCCGCCGTCGTAGCGAGCCCGCTGCAGCGCACCCGCGAGAGCGCCGCTCCCTGGGCCGCTGCCTTCGACCTCGACGTGCAGGTCGACGAGCGCCTGATCGAGCCGACGAACAAGTACGAGGGCCGCCGCTCCGACTTCACCGTCGCGAAGCAGCTCGCGGTCCCGGCCGAGTGGCCGTGGATCGTCAACCCGCTCAAGCCGAGCTGGGGCGAGGCCTACGTCAGCATCGCCGCGCGCATGCTCGCGGCCGTCGACGAGGCCTGGTCGAGCGTCGACTCGGGCGACGTCGTGCTCGTCAGCCACCAGCTGCCGATCTGGATGGTGCACCGCAGCGTGACGGGGGCCCGCCTGTTCCACGATCCTCGTCGTCGTCGTTGCTCCCTCTCGAGCATCACGACGCTCGAGCGGCACGGCGGGCGCTTCGTCGAGGTCGGCTACCAGGATCCCGCGGCCGACCTGCTCGAGCGCGCCGTCGACCTCGGGGCAGTCTGATGCGCCGCGCCTCCGTCGTCGTGGGCGCCGTCGCGGCGGCCTCGGCCCTCGCCCTCGTGCTCACCGGCTGCACCTCGCAGTCCGACCCCCTCGCCGAGCAGTACCGCGCGGGCGGCACCGAGAACTACATCAGCGGCGCCGGAACGGTCACCGAGGTGCCGGCGGCAGACCGTGACGACCCGGTCGAGTTCACCGGCACGACCGACGAGGGCGACGAGTTCTCGCGGGCCGACCACGAGGGCGAGGTCGTCGTCCTGAACTTCTGGTACGCCAGCTGCCCGCCCTGCCGCAAGGAGGCGCCCGACCTTCAGCAGCTGAGCACCGACTTCGCCGACCAGGGCGTCCAGTTCGTCGGGGTCAACGTGCGCGACCAGGCCGACACCGCACGGGCCTTCGCCGAGAAGTTCGACATCACCTACCCGTCGATCGTCGACACGAACGACGGCGCGGTCCAGCTCGCCCTCGCCGGCACCATCGCGCCGAACGCGGTGCCGACGACCATCGTCCTCGACAAGCAGGGCCGCATCGCCGCCCGGGTGCTCGGCGGCCTCGACGGCCCCAGCACGCTGAAGACCCTCATCAGCGACGCCGTCGCCGAGCAGGCCTAGAGGTGTACCAGGGCAACCCCTTCTTCGAGGCGGTCGCGGGCGGCCAGCTCGCGGTCGCCCTGCCCGTGGCGTTGCTCGCCGGCCTGATCTCGTTCCTCTCGCCCTGCGTCCTGCCGCTCGTGCCGGGCTACCTCGGCTACGTCGGGGGCCTCGCCGGAGGCGGGCGTCGCGCCGCCGCGACGCCCACGACCACCGCCTCCTCCACTGCCTCCCACGACCGTCGGCGGATGGTGATCGGCGTCCTCCTCTTCATCGCGGGCTTCTCGCTCGTCTTCGTCGGCGGCAGCCTCGCCTTCTCGGCCGCGGGCTTCTGGCTGATCCAGTGGCGCGACCTGATCGTCCGCCTGATGGGCCTCGTGGTCATCGCGCTGGGCCTCGTCTTCGTCGGCCAGTTCACGTTCCTGCAGCGCACGATCAAGCCCGGGTTCGCCCCGGCGACCGGCCTGGCCGGCGCCCCCTTGCTCGGCATCGTGTTCGGCATCGGGTGGACGCCGTGCATCGGCCCCACCCTCACCGCGATCTACGCCCTGTCGTTCACGAGCGGCTCGGCCACGTCGAGCGTCCTGCTCGGGCTCGCCTACTGCGTCGGACTCGGCGTTCCCTTCCTGCTCGTCGCCCTCGGCTTCGGCTGGGCGACGCGCTCCATCTCGTTCGTCAAGCGCCACATGCGCGCCGTCAACATCGTCGGAGGCTCGATCCTCATCGCCATCGGTCTGCTCATGGTCACCGGGCTCTGGTCCTCCCTCATGTCGCACCTCGGGGCGGTGATCGCGAGCTATGGCACGATCGTCTGACCCTCGGGGCCCCGGCTCGGTCGACCAGCCGGACGAGGCCGGCCGGCCCGACGTGACCGACCAGCCGGACGGGCCCGGCCAGGCCGACGTGACCGACGTCTCGTCCGACCCGCTGCGTCCGAGCGACCACTACGACTCCGCCCCCGCCCGCACGCCGGGCGACCGGGGCGCGGCCTCCGGCGACGTCGTCCAGCCGCGCCTGGGGCTCGTCGGCTACCTGCGCTTCTTCTGGCGCCAGCTGACGAGCATGAAGACCGCGCTGTTCCTCCTCATGCTGCTCGCCGTCGCCGCGATCCCCGGCTCGCTCGTGCCGCAGCGCACGTCCGACCCGAACGGCGTCGTGCAGTACCGCGCCGAGCACCCCGACCTGTTCCCGGTGCTCGACAAGCTCGGCGTCTTCGACACCTACTCGTCGCCGTGGTTCTCCGCCGTCTACCTGCTGCTCTTCATCTCGCTGATCGGCTGCATCGTGCCGCGCACGAAGCACCACTTCGAGGCCCTGCGCTCGAAGCCGCCGAAGACGCCCGCGAGGCTCTCGCGGCTGGCGGGCTACCGGTCCGTGACGCTGCAGACCGCAGGAGGCGCCACGGACGCCGCCCTCGCCCCCGCCTCCGTCGTCGAGCAGGCCCGCGCGCAGCTGAGGCGCGCGGGGTACCGCACGCAGGTGTTCGGCGACTCGGTCAGCGCCGAGCGCGGCTACCTGCGCGAGACCGGCAACCTCGTCTTCCACACGGCGCTGGTCGGCGTGCTGCTGACGGTCGGGATCGGCGGCGGCTTCGGCTACACGGGCCAGCGCGTGGTGGTCGAGGGGCAGACCTTCACGAACGCCCTCGTCTCGTACGACTCGTTCAACCCGGGCCGCTGGTTCAGCGACTCCCAGCTCTCGCCGTACAACATCACGCTCGACCGGTTCACGACGACCTACGAGGAGTCGAACGCCGACGCTCTGGGGCAGCCGCTCGACTACACGGCCGACGTGACCACGACCACCCAGTCGGGCGAGAAGAGCCAGCACGAGATCAAGGTCAACAGCCCGCTCGCGATCGGCGGCTCGAACGTCTACCTGCTCGGCAACGGCTACGCGGTCGACGTCACGGTGAAGGCACCGGACGGCTCGGTCGCCTTCCGCGACACGATCCCGTTCCTCCCGCAGGACGCGAACCTCACCTCGCAGGGCGTCGTCAAGGTGCCCGACGGACTGTCGGACCAGATCGGCATGATCGGCTTCTTCTACCCGTCCGCCGTCGAGACCGGCGACGGGTCAGGCATCCTGGCCTCGAGCTACCCCGACCTGCTCAACCCGGTCCTGAGCCTGAACGTCTACCAGGGCGACCTCGGCCTCGACGCCGGCGTGCCGCAGTCGGTCTACTCGCTCGACACCGACGGCATGACCGAGATCGCGGGCGCGGCCGCCGACCAGTCGGCGCTGCAGCTCTCGCCCGGCACGACGGCCGACCTGCCCGACGGCCTCGGCACGGTGACGCTCTCCGACGTCAAGCGCTTCGCCTCCCTCGACGTGCACCACGACCCGTCGCAGCTCTGGGTGCTGCTGTTCGCCGGGCTCGTCTTCGCCGGTCTGCTCACGGCCCTCTTCGTGCCGCGGCGCCGTGTCTGGGTCAAGGCGAGCACGACCGACGGGGGAGTCCTGCTCGAGTACGCCGGCCTCGCCCGCGGCGAGGACCCGACGCTCGCCCGTGCCGTCCGCGACATCGCCCGGACGCACCTCGCCGGGCTCGGCGTGCCCGCCGACGCGGCGCGTGCCGCGACGAGCGACGACGAC
>NZ_CAUPYL010000138.1:0-7191 GCF_963515265.1 uncultured Frigoribacterium sp. | reverse complement strand
CGGCAGCCCTGCCCCGGCCGCCCTTCCTCCTGGGGGCGGCACCGACCCGCCGTCGCCCGCCACGAGGGCCGCGCCTTCTCCACGCCGCAGCAGCACGCCCGGCCGCGGCCCCGGCCGCAGGTGGCTGAGCGCGATCAACGCCGACATGACCCCCACGATGACGCCCAGGGCGATCGCGTTGTACATCACGAACTCGTCCGGCCAGCGCACCTGCGCGGGGTCGAGGAAGAAGTACGGGTACCAGCCGACGTCCGCGCCGCGCACGATGGTCGCGATGCCCCAGACGACGGGGAACACGAGGACGACCGAGAGCATCGCCCAGCTGACGCGGGTGCGCCCGGGGGCGAGCACCCAGTCGACGACGAGGAACCCGGGGATCCAGAAGTGCAGCACCTGGGTCGACCAGGGCACGCCGATCGCGAAGTCGTTGCTCAGCGACTCGATCAGGATGATGCCGTAGACGATGCCCGACACGACGACGTAGGTCGTGACCAGGGCGTGCACCGCGGCGAAGGCGCGGCCCTCGGGTCGGCCCCGGAGCGAGAGCGCCCCCGAGACGGCGAGGACGAGCACGTTCGCCATGTTGCTCTGCTGCGTGAAGTACGCGAAGTAGTTGACCGTCGAGAAGGTCGAGAAGCCGAGCGTGTAGAAGAAGTACGACACGAGGGCGGCCGTGCCCACGGCGGCGACGACGAGGCGCAGCACGCCGACGACTGTTCGCACCCTGTTCACTCGCTCCCGGTAGCGCGGGGACGCCTCGGGTAGGCCTCCCGTGCAGACGACGACCCTACTAGGACGGGCCGGTCTCCCCCTGTGGGGAGACCGGCCCGTCGGCACAGCCGGGTCCGGCCCGCGGGCCGGGGGGTCCAGGTCAGGCAGGTCGGTGCACCTGGCCCGACCGAGGCTCAGCTGGGGATGTAGTCGAACGTGTCGGGGTCGGGGCCCGTGCGCTCGCCCTTGTCGAGGTCGGTGATCGCCGTGACGTCGGCGTCGGACAGCTCGAAGTCGAAGAGGTCGAAGTTCTCCTCGACGCGCGAGCGCGTGACCGACTTGGGGAACACGATGTCGCCGCGCTGCACGTGCCAGCGCAGGGTCACCTGGGCGGTCGACTTGCCGACGCGCTCCGCGATCTCGACGAGTGTCGGGTCCTCGAGGACCTTGCCCTGGGCGATGGGCGACCACGCCTCGGTGTGGATGCCGTGCTCGACACCGAAGAGGCGCAGCGAGTCGTTGGTGAGGTAGGGGTGGACCTCGATCTGGTTGACGGCGGGCACGACGTCGGCCTCGTCCAGCAGGCGCTGCAGGTGGGCCTGCTGGAAGTTCGAGACGCCGATGGCCTTGGCCCGCCCCGTGGCGTAGATCTCCTCGAGCGCCTTCCAGGTCTCGAGGTAGTCGACGTCCGTGGTCGGCAGCGGCCAGTGGATGAGGAACAGGTCGACGTAGTCGGCCTTGAGGGCGTCGAGCGTGCCGTCGAAGGCCTTGAGGGCGTCGTCGCGACGGTGGAAGCCGTTGTTGAGCTTGGAGGTGACGAAGATCTCGGAACGGTCGATGCCCGACTCGCGCAGCGCCTCGCCGACGCCTGCCTCGTTGCCGTACATCTGCGCCGTGTCGATGTGGCGGTAGCCCACCTCGAGGGCGGTGAGCGTCGCGTCCTTCGTCTGGTCGGGCTCGACCTGGTAGACGCCGAAGCCGAGCTGGGGGATCTCGACGCCGTTGTTCAGGGTGATGGTGGGGATCGATGTCATGCACCCATCGAACCACCGCCTCCCCCGGCGTTCTCAGCGACGTCACGGGTCAGCCCTGGCGCATCCGGCCCTACCGTGTTATCGTTGCAGGTCGCTTGGCAACGATCCTCTCAGATCGTTCCCGACTCATGGCCTTGTCGTCCACACGCAGGCCGAGTCGAACAGCCTGCAGATCATGTCTGTAGATCTCGGGACCCCCGGTCCGAGCCTCACCCGCTCGCCTACTCACCGGTCGTCGCCCGAGACGAGGCCCGACCAGGCTCTCCGAGCCTGAGGACATCCGTCCGCCCCACCGCCGAGAACGGCGGTCCACGCATGCCTCGCGCTGCGTGCCACGACGCTGAGCAACACAGCACACATCGAAGAAGAGAACACGCATGAACGAGAACATCACCACCCTGAGCGGCACGGTCACCACCGAGCCCGTCCTGTCCACCGCCCGCCTCGCCGAGTTCGTCGTCGTCGACGCCTCCGGCGCCGAGTTCGTCGTCCGCGCCTGGAGCGACGTCGTCACCGACGACGTCCGTGTCGGCGCGACCGTCACGGTCGAGGGTGCCCAGGGCTGGGTCATCCCCGGCCGCAGCTGGCGCCGCGAGCCCAGCCGCACCATCGTGCAGGCCTACGCCGTGAGCGCCCACGCGCTCGCGCTGGCTGCGTAGGCAGTCCCGAGGAGGCGCGACCCGCCTCCTCGACGCCCGTCCCGCCCTGCGCGTCGACGGCACGACGGCACGACAGACGAGAGGCCCCGGTGCAGACGCACCGGGGCCTCTCGTCGTCGTCGGGGACGGGTCGAGCCCGCCGCTAGGCCGTGGCCAGCCCCGTGGCGCGCACGAGGATCGGCCGGTGGTCGCTGATGCCGGCGGGCAGCGTGACGACGTCCTCGATGGTGAGGTCGTAGCTCGTCGCGAAGTCGAAGTGGCCCTTGACGTACTTGTAGCCGAGGTAGGTCGGCGTGCTGCTGCGGGTCAGGACGAAGCCGTCGCGCTCGATGCGCTTCTTGAGCCCGCCGTGGAACCACGGGTAGTTGAAGTCGCCGACCATCAGCATCGGCACGCCGGGGGCCAGCGCGCGCATCAGCTGGTGGGCCGACTCGACCTGCTTCTTGCGCAGCCCGTTGGTGGCGGTGAGCGGCGCGGCGTGGAACGACCCGATCAGCACGTCGGCGCCCGAGATGCGGTCGTGCAGGTGCATCGCCAGCAGGCGCTCGTGCGCGGGCGACATGACGCGGTCGTGCATGCTCTTCTTCAGCGCGTAGACGTTGGTGCCCAGCAGCTCGAAGCGGGAGCGGCGGTAGTACGCCGCGAGCCCGAGCCGGTTGTTCCGGGTCGACGCCGCGAGCGAGAACTCGCCGAACTCGTCGGGGATGTCCTTCGTGTCGGCCTCCTGCAGGCACAGCACGTCGGCGCTGTGGTCCTCTGCGAGGGCCCGGATCTCGCCCTTGGCCGTGTGCTCGCGCAGGTTGTAGCTCACCACGCGCATGGTGTTGCCGCTCTGTCCAGTCACGAGTGACGAACCTAGTCCCTTCGTGTTTCGCGGAGCCGCAGGGTCGCGCTCAGCGGCCATGCGGCGCGTCGCGGCCGACGCACGAGGAGGCGGTCCGCACCCTCCTGGGGAAGGTGCGGACCGCCTCCTGCGTGATCAGACCGCCGCGGCGTCAGCCGCCCGGCTGCTGCGGGTCAGCTCCGGCTCAGCGCCAGGGCAGACCCGGGAACCAGCGGTGGAACAGGTCGCCGATGGCGCCCCAGATCCAGCCGATCAGGCCGGGCAGGTCGAACCCGCCGTGCCCCGGGCCGCCGTGGCCGGGGCCGCCGGGCTCTCCCGGGCCGGGGCCCGGGTCGACCGGCGTCTCGGGCTCCTCGCCCGTGGTGACGGTGATGTAGCTCGCCGTGCCCGTGTCGCCGTAGACGACGCGTCCGAGGTAGCTGCTCTCGTAAGCGAGGTCCGACCAGGAGGCGGTGACCGTCGTGGTCTCGCCGAGCGACGCCTCCAGCACGGTCGGGTCGACGGCCAGTCCGCCCTGGGCCGCGGCCGGGTCGAGCAGGTACGACGTCAACGTGTAGCCGAGGTCGCCCGCGCCCGAGTAGAAGTCGACGAGCAGCACGTACTGGCCTGCCGCCGGCGTCTCCACGTCGAGCTGCTCGTCGGCCGAGCCGGTGGCCGCGGCCCCGACCAGCTCGTCGGGCTGGCCCGATGCGTCGGCGGTGTAGAGCAGCAGGTCGAGGTCGGCCGTGTCCTCGGCCGAGTCGAGCACGAAGCGGGCGTGCGTCGTGCCCTCGGCGACCGTGACCGGCACCTGGGCGGCGTCGGCGCCGGCGGTGCCGGAGCCCGTCGCGACCTGGCCGAGGGCGAGGCCCTCGGCGCCGAGCGGCAGCGACAGGGCGTCGCCGGCGGTCACGTCGACCGTCGCCTCGCCCGTCACGCCGGAGCCTGCGAACTCCGCGGCGACGTCCAGCTGGACGGGCCGCACCGCGAGCGGGCTGCGCGCGTCCCGGGTGCCGTCGGTCCACGTCAGGTAGCCGGTGGCGAACTCGTCGAGCGCGGCCGTGGTGCGGGTGAAGGTGACCGTGTAGTCCTGCGTCTCGCCTGCCTCCGCGAAGGTCAGCGTCGAGGGCGAGACCGCGGCCGTGACACCGGCCATGGCGACCGGCTCGGCCGTCCAGCTGCCGGGGTCCGTCGCGGTGACCGACCGGGTGACCGTCGTCGTGCCCGCGAGCGAGCCGACGCTGATCGAGGGGAGGTTCAGGGACGAGTCGGTGCCCTCGACGGTGTCGATCGAGTCGACGTACGCCTGCCAGTCGGCCGTGCCGCTGCGGTAGAGCAGGCCCGGGTCGAGGAAGGCCGTGGGGTCGACGTGGCCGGCGCCCTGGGCGAAGACGTCCTGGGTCGGGGCGCCGTCGGCTCCCACGAGGTCGTAGGCGGTGGTCATCATCGCCGACTTCACCTCGGCCGGGGTCCAGTCGGGGTGCACGGTGCGCGACAGGTAGAGCGCTGCGAGGCCCGCGACGTGCGGCGACGACATCGACGTGCCCGAGAGGAACTCGTAGGTGCCGGGCTCGCCGGCGGCGTTGGCGCCGTCGGCCAGGATCGCGACTCCGGGCGCGGAGATGTCGGGCTTGAGCAGGTTGCCGCCGTCGGCCGTCACCGGGCCGCGCGACGAGAAGCCGGCGATCTGGGGCGTGGCGGGCTCGGGCAGGCCGGCGGGGTTGCCGTCGACGAGGGTGACCGTCGCGCCCTCGGTGGCCGCGTAGGCGTGCAGGGCGTCGTAGGACGCCGCGTCGACGTGGACCGTGGGGACGCTGTGCTCGTCGAGGTCGACCGAGCTGGGCGCGGGGTTCACGAGCAGCATGCCGACGCCGCCGATGCGCTCGACCTCGGCGCTCTTGGCCGTGCGGTCGTAGACGCCGCGGTCGCAGAGCACGATCGCGCCGGAGGCGGCGGCCGCGTCGGCGTCGAGCGAGTCGGGACGGCAGAGGGCCGCATCGGCCGCCGTCGCTCCGTCGACCGCGAGGGCCGCCGCGTCGACCAGGGGGCCGCTGACGCCCTCGGTGCCGGTCGGCACGGTGATCGAGCCGCCGAGGTACGAGGCGCCGTCGCCGGTCAGGGCCGTGGCCGCGTAGCTCGGGACGGTGCTCGCCGCGACAGTGGTGATCCAGGGCGCCGCGTTGTCCGCGGTCGTGGGCGCGGGGCCGTCGTTGCCGGCCGAGGCCGCGACGAAGACGCCCGCCGAGGCCGCGCCGAGGAACGCCTGGTCGGTGGCCGAGAAGGTGCTCGTCGCGCCGCCTCCGCCGATCGAGTAGTTGATGACGTCGACGCCGTCGGTCACCGCGGCCTCGATGGCCGCGACGAGGTCGAGCGTGGCGCAGCCGTCGTCGTCGGTGGCGACCCGGTCGGGGCCGTCCCAGCAGACCTTGTAGGCCGCGATCTTCGCGGCCGGTGCGACACCGGAGACGGTGCCGAAGTCGCGGTCGCCGATGGTCACCTCGACGTCGGCGTTGCCCGCCGCGGTCGAGGCCGTGTGCGAGCCGTGGCCGTTGCCGTCACGGGGCGAGAGGTACTCGCCCTGCTCCTCCGTGCCGATGTTGTCGACGCCGAAGCCGTCGACGAAGTAGCGCGCGCCGACCAGCTTCGTGTTGCAGTCGGATGCGGTGAACTGGACGCCCGTCTGGCAGACGCCGGTGAAGGTGCCGCCGTCGCCCTTGTCGTAGACGATCGAGTCGCCCTCGAGGTGCGGCTCGGCGCTGTCCTGCTCGCCCAGCGAGTCGCCCGCGAACGAGGCGTTGCCCGCGGCGATGCCCGAGTCGATGATCCCGACGACCACGCCGTCGCCCGCGGCGTCACGACCGCCGATCGCGTCCCACACGCCGCCGTTCCCCTCGGCGTCGCCGAGCCCGAGGAACTCGGTCGACGGCGTCGCCTGGAGCTTCAGCAGCTCGTTCTTCGAGACGGCCGCGACCGACGGGTCGGCGGCGAGCGCCCGCGCCTGGTCGGCGCTGAGGTCGGCGGCGAACGCGTTCGTCGTCACCGAGAAGTGCGCGTCGACCGTGGCGCCGACCGCCCCGGCCACGTCGACCTGGGTCTGCTCGAGGTGCTCGGACCACTCCTGCACCGGCGCAGCCGACGCGTCGAGGCGCGCGCCCTCGGGCGCGGCCGTGGCGGCGAAGCCGGCCTTGCCGCCCTCGTAGGTCGCAGCCGCGGGCTCGCGCAGCGTGACGATGTACGACCCGCTCGCGAACTGGGAGTCGCCGACCACGGCAGGGCCGTCGGCCGCCAGGGCCGAGGTGGCCGGCAGCGCGACGACGCCGGCGGCGACGAGTCCCGAGATGAGCAGTGCGGAGAGTGGAGCCTTCGGCCGTCGTCGGCCGGACGATGTGATCACAGGGTGCCTTCCGGGTGCCGCACCCGGTCGGGCACGGTCGATCCGTAAGAACTACCTGAGAATGCGACGCCCCTCAACCGGGGGCCATGGCCGATCCCGGCCACTGTCCTCGACCGGCCACGGAATTTACACGGCCGCAGTCGAACGGGGTACGCCCGGTCCCCCACGATGCCCACTGGACAAGCCTGCCCGCCGACCAGCGCCTCCTCGTCGGGGTACGGGCCGAGGAGGCGCGGGTCGATTGGTCGACGGACGCGTCAGCCGACCGGGGCGTGCGTCAGACCCAGCCGCGTCGCGCCGCCTCGACTCCCGCGTGGAAGCGGTTGCTCGCGCCGAGCTCGTCGAAGAGGTCGTGCAGGCGACGGCGCAGGGTGCGGGGCGAGATCCCGAGCTGACGGGCGATGACGTCGTCGGTGGCGCCCGCGGCCACGAACGCGAGCAGGTCGCGCTCGTCGACGGTCGGCGCGCGGAGGCCGGTGGCCGGGTCGGGCGGACCGTCGGCGGAGACACGTCCGCCCGCCGCTCCGAGCACGTCGGACGGGACGCCGGGGCTCGAGCCCTGCGTGGCCG
>NZ_CAUPYL010000137.1:0-7198 GCF_963515265.1 uncultured Frigoribacterium sp. | reverse complement strand
TCGACCGTCGAGGAGGCGGGCGCCCGGCTCCGGGAGTCGGGCGCGGCCGTCCTCCTCGACGGCGTGCTCGGCACCGGCACGAGCGCCGACCCGGCCCTGCGAGGCACGGCTCGTGACGTCGTCGCGGCGCTGCTGCCCTGGGTCACGACCGCGGACGGCCTGCCCGTCGTCGCCGTCGACGTGCCGAGCGGCATCGGCCCGGACGACGGTTCCGTGCCCGACCCGATCGTGCTGTCCGCGACCCTGACCGTCACCTTCGGCGCCCACAAGGCCGGGCTCCTGATCGAGCCCGCCGCCGCGCTCGCCGGCGAGGTGGTGCTCGTCGACATCGGCCTGCTGCCCGACCTGGCCGCGGTGCCGCCGGCGGTCAGCGTGCCGGAGCCCGCCCCCTGACGGCCGGGCCCTGACGGCCTGTCCCCGACGGTGCGGTCCTGAAGGTCAGGTCTCGACCGCTACGACTTCCCGCCGCCGCCGGACTTCCCCGGCGTCACGACCGACAGCGGGCTCGTGATCGACTCGAGCGACTTCCGCTCGGCCGACACCCCGAAGACGAACGCGATCACGCCTCCCACGAGCATGATGCCCGCGCCGAGGAAGTACCCCGCCGTCAGCGGCCCACGGTCGGTGCCGTCGCCGATCAGCGAGCCGTAGAGCGTCGGGGCGACCGCGCCGGCGATCTGGCCGAGGGCGAAGAAGTAGCCGATCACCTGGCCGCGCAGCTCGAGCGGGAAGATCTCGCTCACCGTGAGGTAGGCCGAGGAGGCGCCAGCCGACGCGAAGAAGAACGACACGCACCAGAACACGGTCTGGGTCGTCGCGCTCAGGACGTCCATGTGGAACAGCACGGCCGACACGGCGAGGACGACCGCCGAGACCCCGTAGGTCAGGAAGATCATCTGACGGCGGCCCCACGTGTCGAACAGGTGGCCGAGCAGCAGCGGGCCGAGCAGGTTCCCGATCGCGAACGGGAAGAAGAAGTACTGCGTCGACGCCGGGTCGGTGCCGTAGAAGTTCTGCAGGACGAGCGCGTAGGTGAAGAAGATCGCGTTGTAGAGGAACGACTGCGTGATCATCATCGTCGCGGCGACGAGGGTGCGCTTCGGGTAGTCCTTGATCAGGGTGCGGAAGATGACGCTGAACGGGATCCGTCCCTGGTCGGTCACCTCGAGGGCCTGGTCGTCGCTGACCGGCTCGAGGGTGCGTCCCTCGGCCTCGACGCGGTGCTCGATGTCGGTGACCGTCGCCTCCGCCTCCTCTTCCCGGCCGTGGGTCATCAGCCAGCGTGGGCTCTCGGGGATGTGCCGGCGCAGGTAGATGATGACCAGGCCGAGCACCGGGCCGATGAAGAAGCCGATCCGCCAGCCGACGTTCTCGGCGAAGTAGTCGGTGTTCAGCAGGAAGAGGTTGGCCGCCGAGCCGAGGGCCGCGCCGCCCCAGTAGGTGCCGTTGATCGCGATGTCGACGCGGCCGCGGTAGCGCGACGGGATGATCTCGTCGATGGCCGAGTTGATCGCGGCGTACTCGCCGCCGATGCCCATGCCGGCGATGAACCGGAAGACGGCCAGGAACGCGAGGTTCGGCGAGAGCCCGGCCAGGCCGCTGGCGACCAGGTAGATCGCGAGCGTGAGGATGAAGAGCTTCTTGCGGCCGAGCGTGTCGCTCAGCCGGCCGAAGATCAGGGCCCCGGCCACCTGGCCGAGCAGGTAGATCGTGCCGAGGTAGCCGACCTGTGCGGCGGACAGGCCGAGGTCGGCCTGGAACCCGGCGGAGGCGACGATCTGGATCTCGAGGCCGTCCAGCACCCACGAGAAGCCGAGCCCCACGACGATCGTCCAGTGGAACTTCGTCCAGGGGAGGCGGTCCATGCGGGCCGGGACCAGGCTGCGGACGCTGCCGCCGCCTCCTCGAGCCGTGGTCGACGACGAGCTGCTCATGGTGATCTCCCCTGTGCGCGGTGTGCATCCGTGCAGAGGATGCACGAACACCGGCGACGGTACTCCCGGCGCCGGACGCACGACCGCCCTCCCCGGTGGTCGGGGAGGGCGGTCGTGGGAGGTGCGGCTAGTGCGCGACGATCGGCTCGGCGCCCTCGGTCACCGGGGGCCTGCGGACAAAGAACGCCCCGACCACGGCGAAGAGCGAGATGATCGCGCCCACCAGGAACGCGGCGCGGACGCCGGCGCTCGCGGCGGCGATGTCGCCCGCCCCGCCGCTCGCCGCGGACACGGTGGCCAGGGTCATGACGGTCACGAACACGGCGGTGCCGGCCGCGCCCGCGACCTGCTGCACCGTGCCGACGATCGCCGAGCCGTGCGAGTAGAGGCGGCCGGGCAGCGAGCCGAGGCCCGACGTGAAGAGCGGCGTGAACATCAGCGCGAGGCCGACGCTGAGGGCGACGTGCGCGCCGAGCACCATCGGGATGGGCGTCGACTCGGACACGGTCGAGAGGAACCACAGCACCGCGCTGACGAGCATCGTGCCGGGCACGAGCAGCACGGTCGGGCCGTGCTTGTCGAAGATCCGGCCGACGATCGGCGAGAGCACGCCCTGCAGCAGGCCGCCGGGCAGCAGGAGCAGTCCGGTCGCCAGCGGGTCGAGGCCGTGGACGTTCTGCAGGTAGATCGGCAGCACGATCAGGGTGCCGAAGAGGGCGATCATGCCGACGCCGAGCACGAGGACCGACGTGGTGAAGGTGCGCGACAGGAAGGTGCGGAGGTCGAGCAGCGCCTTGTCGTCACGCTGGAGCGCGCGCTGGCGCAGGACGAACGCGAGCAGGGCGACGACCCCGACGCCGATCGGCAGCCACGCCGGCACGGCCGCCTCGGCGCCCTCACCGATCGAGCTGAGCCCGAACACGATGCCGCCGAACGCGAAGGCGGACAGGATCACCGAGAAGACGTCGAGCGGCACCGCGCGGGGGGTGGTGACGTTCTTGACGCGCGCGGCGCCGAGGGCGAGGGCGCCCAGCGCGATGGGCAGCACGAGGATGAACATGAAGCGCCACTCGAAGACGCTGAGGATGAGGCCCGAGATGGTCGGCCCGATGGCCGGGGCCACCGAGATGACGATCGAGATGTTGCCCATGGTGCGGCCGCGGGTCGCCGCGGGCACGAGCGTGAGCACGGTGGTCATCAGCAGCGGCATCATGATCGCCGTGCCGGACGCCTGCACGACACGGCCGAGCAGCAGCACGCCGAAGCCGGGCGCGATCGCCGAGATGGCGGTGCCGAGGCTGAACAGGCTCATCGCGGTGATGAAGACCGGGCGCGTGTTGAACCGCTGCAGCAGGAAGCCGGTGATCGGGATGACGACCGCCATCGTCAGCATGAAGCCGGTCGTCAGCCACTGGCCGGCGGTCACGGTGATGTCGAGGTCACGGGTGAGGCTCGGCAGGGCCACGCCCATGATCGTCTCGTTGAGGATGACGACGAAGGCGCTGACGAGCAGCAGGCCGATGACGAGCTTGTTGCGGGCCGCGAGGCCTGCGTCGTCCCCGTCGGGGGTCGCGCCGACCGAGCCGGTGTCGGCGGCGGTGGACGCGGCGGTGTCGCTCGTCATGTGATCTCCCTGGGGGGCTGGCGGGTCGCGGGGGCGGTGTCTCGCCGTCGAGACACCGGTGCAGCGCTCGACAGGCGTCGTTCATTCCCGATCTGAGGTGAACGGCAGGGGCCGGACGGCAGAGCAGCCGGCCGAGCAGCCGGCCGAGCTGACGACAGGCGGGCACGAGGCGAGGGGCCGACGCGACCGGGTGGTCGCGTCGGCCCCTGCCGTCGAGGAGGCGCGGCTGCGGACTAGACGTCGCGTCGCTTCACGAGGGCGAGCGCGATCGCGAACAGCACCACGACCCAGCCGACCAGCACGAGCAGCGCCTGCCACGGCTCAAGCACGAGCGAGCCGTCGACGCCCGGCATCGTGAGCATCGAGGTGCCGTCGAGCGGGTAATCGTAGAGGCGGGTCGCGGCCTGGGGCGGCGTGAACTCGTTCAGCGTGTAGACCCAGCCCTTGGCGATGAGGCCCTGTGCGATGCCGAAGATGATGGGCAGCACGAAGACGACCCCGATGGCGGCGGCGATGCCGGCGGCTCCGTTCCGGATGATCGCGCCGAGGCCGAACGAGATCATCGCGGTGAAGGCCACGGCCGCGGCGGCGCCCACGACGGAGACCCACAGTCGGCCGTCGGCGAGGTCGACGTCGACGCCCTGCCCCGCGAGGAGCGGCGTCGCGACCAGGAGAGCGATCGCCAGCGCGACGAGCGAGACGACGAAGGTGCTCGCGCCGACGAGCACGACCTTGGCGACGAGCGCAGGGGTGCGACGGGGCACCGCCGTGAACGTCGACCGGACCATGCCGGTGCCGTACTCGCCCGTGATGACGAGGGCGCCGAGCACGGCGGCGACCAGCTGGGCGAAGGGCGACCCGAAGGTGATGATCGTGACCGCGACGGACTGCTGCTGGTCGGGCGTCGCCTCCGAGCCGGTGAAGACCGACGACAGCGCGGCGCCGAGGGCGGCGAAGCCGATCAGCAGGACGGCGATGACGGCGAAGCACCAGGCGGTCGAGCGGAGGCTGCGGAGCTTGATCCACTCCGAGCGGAGCACGTGGGCGAACGAGACGCCTGAGCCCGCCGTGTGGGCGTGGGACGTCGGGCGGGGCGTGGTGGTCGTGGTCATCGCGTCGCTCCCGACGTCGTGGCGGATGCGTCGTCGGCGGCCGCGGGGGCGCCTCCTGCGTGGGCTGTGCCTCCTGCGTGGGCTGTGCCTCCCGCGTGGGCTGTGCCTCCCGCGTGGTACTCGACCGAGTCCTGGGTGAGGGTCATGTAGGCCTCCTCCAGCGATCGGACCATCGGGGTGAGCTCGTGCAGCACGATGCCCTGGGCGGCTGCGGCCTCGCCGACCTGTGCGGCGGTGACGCCCCGGAGGTCGAGCGCGCCGTCCTCGGTCGTCGTCACGACGACCTCGGTGCGGCTGCGGAGCAGGTCGGACAGCTGGGCGAGGTGCGGGCTGCGCACGCGCACGCCGTCGCCCGACGCCTGGGCGATGACGCTGCTGACGGGGGCGTCGGCCAGGACACGGCCGCGGCCGAGGACGATGAGGTGGTCGGCGGTCTGCGCCATCTCGCTCATCAGGTGCGACGAGAGGAAGACGGTGCGGCCCTCGCTGGCGAGGTGGCGGGCGAGCGTCCGCACCCACACCACGCCCTCGGGGTCGAGGCCGTTGACGGGCTCGTCGAAGATGAGGGTCGCCGGGTCGCCGAGCAGCGCGGCGGCGATGCCGAGGCGCTGGCCCATGCCGAGCGAGAAGCCGCCGACGCGCTTCTTCGCGACGGACTCGAGGCCGGTCAGGGCGATGACCTCGCGGACACGGGCCTTGCCGATCCCGTGCGTGGCGGCCATCGCGAGGAGGTGGTCGTGGGCGCTGCGGCCGCTGTGCACGGCCTTCGCGTCGAGCAGCACGCCGACCTCGCGGAGCGGAGCCCGGTGGTCGGCGTACGGGCGGCCGTTGACCGTCACCGAGCCCGAGGTGGGCCGGTCGAGCCCGACGATCATGCGCATGGTGGTCGACTTGCCCGCGCCGTTGGGGCCGAGGAACCCCGTGACGACGCCGGGTCGCACGGTGAAGCTGACGTCGTCGAGCGCCACCTTCGAGCCGTATCTCTTCGTGAGTGATCGAGCTTCGATCATGGATGGGTGCCTCTCGTCGTCGTGCGGGTGTCGTCGCCCCGGGCACGCATCGTCGCGTCCGGGGGCGGCCGACCTGCGTCGAGACTAGGAGAGGGTCACGGCCGCCGACATCCGCCGACCGGACGACACCTGCCGACGGCGGCCTGCGACCACCGGGGGAGGAGGCACCCGCGAGCGCGCTGTCGTTACACTCGCCCGGTGACGACAGCCACCCTCCTCGCCTCCCTGCCCCTCGCCTCCGGCGGCTTCCTGCTCTTCGACCCCGAGGCGCTGCTGCCTGCGCTGGGCCCCTGGGCGCTCGCGGGCATCTCGCTGATGGTGTTCATCGAGTCGGGCGTGCTGTTCCCGTTCCTGCCGGGCGACTCGTTGCTGTTCACGGCCGGGCTGCTGCACGAGGCCCTCGAGCTGCCGGTCTGGCTGATCGCCCTCTGCGCCTTCGCCGCCGCGTTCCTCGGCGACCAGGTGGGGTACTTCCTCGGCAACCGCTTCGGCCGGCGCTGGTTCCGACCCGACGCGCGCGTGCTGAAGACGGCCCACCTCGCCAAGGCCGAGGCGTTCTTCGCCAAGTACGGCGGCCTCTCGCTCATCCTCGGCCGCTTCGTGCCCATCGTCCGCACCTACGTGCCGCTCGCCGCGGGCACGGCGGGCTACCGCTACCCGGCGTTCCTCGCGTTCAACGTCATCGGCGCGTTCCTCTGGGCCGTGGGCCTCACGGTGCTCGGCTCGCTGCTCGGGGGCGTGCCGATCATCGCCGACCACATCGACGTCTGGGCGATCGTGATCGTGCTCGTCTCGGTGCTGCCGATCCTGATCACCGTGCTCCGCAAGGCGATCTCGGCGCGGCGCGCGACGCCCACGCCCGGCGCCTGAGCCGAGCCGGGCCGCCGTGACGTCGCCGACCGGCCTGCCGGCCCCGGGTCCTGAGCCGCTCGCCGTCGACGCCGCCGTCGAGATGGTCGTCGGTCTCCGGGCCGAGACAGGTCGTCGCGTCGTGGTCGGCCTCGCGGGCGAGCCGGGCAGCGGCAAGAGCACGACCGCGACGCTGCTCGTCGAGGCGCTCGTCGCGGCCGGCACCCCGGCCGTCGTCGTCCCGATGGACGGCTTCCACCTCGCCGGCGCGACCCTGGCGCGCCTAGGCCGGCTCAACCGCAAGGGCGCGATCGACACGTTCGACGGGACGGGCTGGCTCGCGCTCCTCCGTCGCATCCGACAGGTCGAGCCCGGCGAGACGGTCTGGGCGCCCGACTACGTCAGGGGCCTCGAGGAGGCGGTCGCCGGCTCGATCGAGGTCGGCTCCGACGTCGAGGTCGTCGTCGTGGAGGGCAACTACCTGCTCGTCGACGACGAGCCGTGGCGGAGCGCCCGCGCCGAGCTCGACCTCGCCTGGTGGGTGGAGGTGCCGCAGCCCGAGAGGCTGCGGCGGCTCGTCGCGCGGCACGTGCGGCACGGCATGGCCGAGGAGGCGGCGCTCGCCTGGGCGACCGGGCCCGACGAGCGCTCGGCCGCGCTGGTCCGTGC
>NZ_CAUPYL010000136.1:0-7278 GCF_963515265.1 uncultured Frigoribacterium sp. | reverse complement strand
GGCGTGGCGGGCACCGGGGTGGACGCGGGGACGGGGGCTGCTGCGGACGCGGGCGTCGAGCCCGAGGCGGGTGCGCCTCCGGCGGTGCCCTCGGCGACGGCGCGGCCTGCCTCGCGGGCACGTTCGCGCTCGCGGATCTGACGCCGGGTCAGCGGCTGCTCGTCGGACGTGCTCATGCGTTGCTCCGATACAGGTGGTGCTTGGAGATGTACTGGACGACCCCGTCGGGGACCAGGTACCACACCGGGAAGCCGCGGCCCACCCGAGCGCGGCAGTCGGTCGACGAGATGGCGAGGGCGGGGACTTCGAGCAAGCTTACGTCGCTCTCCGGGAGACCGCCGACGCTGAGGTCGTGGCCCGGTCGGGTCACGGCGACGAAGTGCGCGAGGTCCCAGAGCTCTCTGACGTCTTTCCAGTCGAGGATCTGCGCGACGGCGTCGGCCCCGGTGATGAAGAAGAGCTCGGAGTCGGGACGCTGGGCCCGGATGTCGCGGAGGGTGTCGATCGTGTAGGTGGGGCCGTCACGGTCGATGTCGACCCGGCTGACGGTGAACATCGGGTTGGAGGCGGTGGCGACGACCGTCATCAGGTAGCGGTGCTCGCTGTCGCTGACGCCCGACTTCATGTAGGGCTGGCCCGTGGGGACGAACAGGACCTCGTCGAGGTGGAACGACTGTGCGACCTCGCTCGCCGCGACGAGGTGACCGTGGTGGATCGGGTCGAACGTGCCGCCCATGATGCCCACGCGGGGTCGACGACCGGTGACGAACGCCCCGGGGGTGCTCGTCGCAGGCGTCGTGCCGACCATTCTGCGGTGCCGCCGGGTCAGTGCTGCTCGGGGTGCCCGAACTCGTCGATGGGCCCGTCGTGGTGCGCCTGCGTCGACGCCTTGCGGGGAGAGCGGTTCGCGACGTCGCGGTAGCTCCACACGACGAAGCCGAGGAACAGGAAGAACAGGCCGAAGGTGGCGGCGATGACGACGGGGGGCGCGATCAGCGGCGCGAGGTCTTCGTGGGCTGCGGCCAGGAGGGCGACGTCGAGCATGGGTTCTCCGTTCCGAGGGGCGATCCCCGACAGTCTAGCCGCGCGGCCGGGCCTGGCCGCGCACCTGGCCCTGCCCTCGAACGACCCACTTCGTGCTGGTGAGCTCCGGCAGCCCCATGGGCCCCCGGGCGTGCAGCTTCTGCGTCGAGATGCCGACCTCGGCGCCGAAGCCGAACTCGCCCCCGTCGGTGAACCGGGTCGAGGCGTTGACCATGACGACCGCGCTGTCCACCTCGTGCAGGAACCGCTCGGCGACCGCGTGGTCGTTCGTCAGGATCGACTCGGTGTGGTGCGTCGACCAGCGCGCGATGTGCGCCATCGCCTCGTCGACGTCGTCCACGACGCGCACGGCCAGGTCGAGGCTCATGTACTCGGCGGCCCAGTCGGCGTCCGTCGCCGGGACCGCGTCGGGGAACGTCCGCACGACGCGCTCGTCGCCGTGCACCGTGACGCCGGAGGCGCGGAGGGCGCCCAGCACCGGCGGCAGCAGGCGGTCGGCCGCCTCCGCGTGCACGAGCAGGGTCTCGAGCGCGTTGCAGACGCTCGGCCGGCTGACCTTCGCGTCGACGACGACGTCGACGGCCATCTCCTCGTCGGCGGACGCGTCGAGGAAGACGTGCACCACGCCCGCGCCGGTCTCGATCACGGGGACGGTCGACTCTCGCACGACGGTCTCGATCAGCTCGGCGCTGCCGCGCGGCACGAGCACGTCGACCAGCCCGCGCGCCCGCATGAGCTCGGCGGCCCCGGCCCGGCCGTGCTCGTCGACCGTGACGACCGCGTCGGCGGGCAGTCCCGAGGCGACCAGCGCCTCCTGCACGACGTCGACGAGCACCTGGTTCGTCTCGCGTGCCGCGCTGCCGCCCCGCAGCACCGCCGCGTTGCCGCTCTTGAGCGCGAGCGCGGCGATGTCGACCGTCACGTTCGGGCGGGCCTCGTAGATGACGCCGACGACGCCGAACGGCACCCGCACCTGGTCGAGCCGCAGGCCGTTGGGCAGGACCCGGCCGCGGATGCTCTCGCCGACCGGGTCGACGAGGCCGGCGACGAGCCCCACGGCGTCGGCCAGCGCCTCAAGCCGGGCGGCGTCGAGGCGGAGGCGGTCGCGCAGGGCCTCGCCGACGCCCTCGTCGAGCGCCCGTGCCAGGTCGAGCTCGTTCGCGGCCACGATGCGCGGGCCCTCGGCGACCAGGGCGGCGGCGACGGCGTGCAGCGCGGCGTCCTTCTCGGCGGCGGTGAGGGTCGCGAGACGGACGGAGGCCGCCTTCGCGGCACGCAGGGTCTCGGTGAACGACGGGGCGACGACGGACGACATCCCAGGAGCCTACGGCGACGGGCTCCGCCGGGGCATCGGGGGCAGCGTCAGCGGCGGGGCGCCGCCGAGAAGAAGGTGCCCACCGACGCACCGGACAGGGCCGCGGCGACGTTCGCCGCCGAGGTGACGAGCACGGGCGTGCCGGCCGCGGCCGCGTAGCGCGCGGCGGCCACCTTCGTGCCCGCTCCCCCGGTGCCGACGCCTGCAGCGCCCGCGTCGCCGAAGGTCACCCCGGCAAGGTCGTCGCCCTGGGGCACGTCGTCGATGCGCACGGCGCCCGGCTCGTGCGGCGGGCGGGTGTAGAGCGCGTCGACGTCGCTGAGCAGCACCAGGACGTCCGCGCCGATCAGCTCGGAGACGAGGGCGGCGAGGCGGTCGTTGTCGCCGAAGCGGATCTCCTGCGTGGCGACGGTGTCGTTCTCGTTGACGATGGGCAGGATGCCGAGCTCGAGGAGGCGCCCCATCGCCCGCTGCGCGTTGCTGCGCGGCGTCGGGTCGGCCATGTCGCCGGCCGTGAGCAGCACCTGTCCCGCGACGATGTCGTGCCGACGGAGGCTCTGCTGGTACCGGTAGATGAGCACGTTCTGGCCGACCGCCGCGGCCGCCTGCTGCGTCGCGAGGTCGGTCGGCCGCGAGTCGAGCCGCAGGTGCGGCAACCCGGTCGCGATCGCGCCCGACGAGACGAGCACCACCTCGGCCCCGCGGGCGTGGGCACCGGCGAGGGCGTCGACGAGCGGCTCGATCTGGTGCGCGGCGGCGCCGCTGATCGACGACGACCCCACCTTGACGACGATGCGCCGGGCGCGGGCGATGCCGCCCCGGGCGGTGACGACCGGGTCGCCGCCGGCGTGCGGCAGGGCCTCGACGAGGCCGTCGGTGCTCATTCCTGCTCGTCGCCCTCCTTGACGAGGAAGCCCTCGTCGTCGGTCCAGAGGCCCGCAGCACGTTCACGCTGGAGCTCGGCCCGGGCCTCGGCCTTGGCGTCCATGCGCTCGAAGTAGTCCTCGCGGCGCTGGTTGCGGGTCGGGCGGTCGTTCTTGATCAGGCGCGGGTCCGTGCCGCGGGCCGAGGTCATCAGCTCGGCGGTGGAGGTCAGCGTCGGCTCCCAGTCGAAGACGATGCCGCCCTCGGGGCCGATGACGACGGTCGAGCCGGCCTGCGCACCTGCCTTGAACAGGGCGTCCTCGATGCCGATGGCGTTGAGCCGGTCGGCGAGGTAGCCCACCGCCTCCTCGTTGTTGAACTGGGTCTGCACGACCCAGCGCTCGGGCTTCTGGCCGAGGATGCGGTAGACGTTGCCGTACGTGCCGCCCTCGACCTTGATGACGAACGGCTTCTCGTTGACCGCGCGGGGGCGCATGACCAGACGAGGAGGCGCGGGCCGGGCGGCGATCTCGGCGCGGCTCTGCTCGACGACCTCGGCGAGGGCGAAGGAGAGGTTGCGGAGGCCCTCGTGGCTGACGGCCGAGATCTCGAAGACGCGGTAGCCGCGGGCCTCGAGCTCGGGCGTGACGAAGTCGGCCAGTTCGCGGCCGTCGGGGACGTCGACCTTGTTGAGCGCGATCAGCTGGGGGCGCTCGAGCAGGGGCGTCTGCCCCTCGGGGACCGGGTACGCCTCGAGCTCGCGGCGGATGATCTCGAGGTCGGTCAGCGGATCGCGGCCGGGCTCGAGCGTGGCGCAGTCGAGCACGTGCAGCAGGGCCGAGCAGCGCTCGACGTGGCGGAGGAACTCGAGCCCGAGGCCCTTGCCCTCGCTCGCGCCCTCGATCAGGCCGGGCACGTCGGCGACCGTGTAGCGGGTCTCGCCCGACTCGACGACGCCGAGGTTCGGGTGCAGGGTCGTGAAGGGGTAGTCGGCGATCTTCGGCTTGGCGGCCGAGAGCGCGGCGACGAGGCTCGACTTGCCGGCCGACGGGTAGCCGACGAGCGCGACGTCGGCGACGACCTTGAGCTCGAGCAGCACGTCGCCCTGCCAGCCGGGCGTGCCCAGCAGCGCGAAGCCGGGGGCCTTGCGCTTGGTCGACGAGAGCGCGGCGTTGCCGAGCCCGCCGATGCCGGCCTCGGCGATGACGTAGCGCATGCCGTGCTCGGTCATGTCGACCAGCTCGTCGCCGTCGACGGTCTTGACGACCGTGCCGAGCGGGACGGCCAGCTCGAGTTCTTGCCCCTGGGTGCCGCTGCGGTGGTCGCCCATGCCGGGGCCGCCGTTGTCGCTCGAGCGGTGCGGCGCGCGGTGGAACCCGAGCAGCGTGGTGACGCCGGCGTCGGCGACGAGCACGATGTCGCCGCCGTTGCCGCCGTTGCCCCCGTCGGGGCCGGCGAGGGGCTTGAACTTCTCGCGCTTGACGGAGACGCAGCCGTTGCCCCCGTTGCCTGCTCGCAGGTGGAGGGTCACGTGGTCGACGAATGTGGCCATGTATCGGTCTCTTCTAGCTCTGGTGCCGGCGCGCGCTGCCCCGGGTCTGTCGCGCACGGGCGACCGGTGTCGGGCCGTGCGGTGGTGCCTCGCCGTCGGCGGACGGAGGCGACGATGGTGTCCCGACAGGCCCTGTGGCCTCGCGGGCTCCCGCGGAGCCGGGCACACCTGGGCCGGGTGAGCACCAACCTGTGATGGTACAGGGCCGGTCGGAGGCGGTCAACGCGACGGCCGCACGACTAGCATCGGTGCGTGACCATCCTGATCGACGAGCCGATCTGGCCCGCCCACGACACCGTCTGGGCCCACCTGGTCAGCGACGCGTCGTACGACGAGCTGCACGCCTTCGCCGCCGCCCAGGACATCCCCCGCCGGGGCTTCGACCACGACCACTACGACGTGCCGGAGTCGCGCTGGCACGACCTCGTCGCGGCCGGGGCGCAGCCGGTCACCGGGCTCGACCTCGCACGACGGCTCGAGCGCAGCGGCCTGCGCGTCTCGCAGCGGGTCAAGCGGGGGCTCTGACCTCAGCCGCGCCTCCTGCGCCCTGTCGCGCTGCGGCTCCCGTGACGCGCCTCCTGCTCACCAAGCCGCAGCGTGGCCCGTGAAGCTCGCGACGACGGCACCGGTCTCGACGTCGACGACCGTCGTGGTCGTCCCCTGCGGCACCGGGTCGATCGTGTAGCTGTAGTCGGTGGTGTCGTCGGCCGAGGCGGTCTCGACGGCCAGGTACTGCCCGTTCGGCGAGACGGAGAAGCCCTCGATCTGCGACGACTCGCCCGCGGGGCGGAACAGCACCCGCGCCTCCTCCTCGTCGTCGAACACGATCAGGTTCGTGAAGCTGGCCCCGCCGTCGGCCGGCACGGCCACCTGCTGCACGTACTCGGTCGCGGCGACGGCGACGAGGTCGCCCCGGTAGGGCGTGCCGCCCTCGACGGCCGAGAACGGGATCGGCGTCTGCTCCCCCGTCGCCAGGTCGACGCGGAACGCCTGGAGCGCCGTCGCCGCCACGATGCCGCGGCCGTCGAGCGAGACGCCCTGCAGGGCCACGAAGGTGCCGAGGGGACGAGGAGGCGCGGTGCCGGCCAGGTCGTAGACGGCCACCTGCTCGTCGCCCGACTGGGCGACGAGGCTCGCCTGGCCCGGGACGACCGCCCAGTCGAGCGCCGACACGGGCTGGCCGGAGAGCGACAGGACGGGGGCGACGGCGCGCTGGCCCTGGAGCGGCAGCGTGTACAGGAGCTCCTGCTCGGAGCCCTGGGGCCGCCAGGAGAACGCCAGGGTGGTCGTCGCGGCGTCCGCGCCCAGCTTCGTGATCAGCCCGGTGCCCTCGGGCAGCGGCAGGGTCTCGGCGGCGACGCCGTCGTCCGAGACGAGGCTCAGGGTCGACTGCTCGCCGTCGTCGGTCACGACGGCGACGGCCGTGTCGAAGGCCTGGAAGGCCTGGATGCGGGGGGCCGACCAGACCGCGGTCCGGTCGCCGCCTCCCAGCAGGGAGGCCCGTTCGAGGACGTCGTCGGCACCCTCGGCGCCGTGGACGACGCGCCAGGTCACGGCCGGGTCCGTGCTGAAGGTCGTGCGGAGCGTCGCGTCGCGCTCCTGGTAGACGCTCGAGACGCCCTGCACCGTGACGGTGTAGTCGGTGCCGTAGCGGAGCCGGTCGGCGAACTCGACCGCGACGACGTCGCCCGACGTCTGCACCCGGAAGTCGGCGGCGGGCGAGATGGTCACTTGCTCGGGGTCGACGTGCGCCACGGGCTGGTTGGCGAACAGGCGGAGCTGCTGGCCCGACCGGTCGACGACGGCCGTCGTGTCGACCTGGACGTCGGCCAGCTTGGGCCCCTGCAGGTGCGTGAGGACCCCGAACACCGTGCAGACGAGCGCGAGCACGACGACGAGCGCGACGAAGCGACGCCGCTGCCGGGCGTGCCGGTCCGCCTCGTCGAGATCCCCGTCGGCCGCCCAGAGATCAGTAGAGGTAGGGGTCACTCGGCTGGCCGACCTTCTCGAGCTCGTCGGGCACCAGGGCGATCGGGTCGCTCGAGGTGCGGCTCGGGTTCGTCTGGAAGCCGCCGGAGACGTCGAGCCACTCGTCGGCCGACACCTGGCTGCGCCAGTCGACGAGGTGCACCGGCACGCCCACCGGCTGCGCGTCCACGGCGCAGCAGGTGACGACGAAGCGCGACACGTAGAACACGTCGGGGTCGTCGCCGGCCGGGACGACGAAGCCGACCACGTCGGCGGTCTTGCCCTCGAAGAACGACAGGTCGCTGGTCTGCCGCAGCAGCCCCGCCCAGTCGAGCACCGAGAACGCCGCGTAGGCGTCGGCGTCGGCGGAGGCGGCGTCCTCGACGCTCGTGCCGGCGAGGGAGGCGGTGGACGAGTTCACGTCGCGCTGGCCGGCCGTCGCGCTCGTCAGCGTCGCGGGCGGGAGGACGACGAGCGACACGGCGACGGCGGTGGTGACGAGCGCGCCCCCGGCGACGGCGGCCGTGCGGGCGGC
>NZ_CAUPYL010000135.1:0-7304 GCF_963515265.1 uncultured Frigoribacterium sp. | reverse complement strand
GGGCGAACGCGAGGACGCCGGCGGTGACGAGCGCGGTGCGCGGGTGCTCCCGCAGGAGGCGCGCGGCCGACGCGCGCACGTCTCGCGTCCGGACTCCCCCTGCGGTCACGTCCGTGTCCTCGGCCCGCGTCTCGGCCGCCTCCGCACGCACCTCGGGGGCGCCGTGGCCGGAGGGGCGGTCGTCGGGGGTCGCGTCCTGCTCGCTCATCCAGGACATCCTACGAAACGCGTGCCTCCTCCGGGGGCCGCGCCCGCGCCTCCTCGGCTCCGGGCTCTGCCGACCAGGGAAGCGCTCGGCTCAGCGCTCGGGGTAGTGGACGCCGACCTGGCGGCGGACCTCGTCCATGGTGGCCATCACGGCGAGGATCCCGTCGGAGGTGAGCGCCGGGCTCTCGAGATCGCCGGCCTCGGCCAGGCGCGCCAGCTCGAGCGCCTGGTGCTGCATGCCGCGGAGGTCCCCCTCGTCGGAGTCGAACCGGTCGACGATCTCGCCCTCGGCGTCTCGCACGGTGAAGCCGCCGGGGGTGAAGAACGTCGCATCGATCTCGATGCGGCCTGCGCTGCCGTGCAGGACGGCGTCGTTGCGGCCCGCGGTGTCGAGCGCGCAGAACAGGTTCGACGTCGCTCCGTTCGCGTGACGCAGCGTGATCCCCGTGCGTGCGTCGACGCCCTGGCCGCTCAGCACGGCCGTCGCCGCGACGGCCTCGACCGGCCCGAGCAGGTCGTGCGCGAACGACACCGGGTAGACGCCGAGGTCGAGCAGGGCGCCGCCGCCGAGGGCCGGGTCGTTGAGACGGTGCTGCGGGTCGGTCGGCAGCGACTGCATGTGGGCGGCCGTGAGGAGGCGCGGCTCGCCGATCACGCCGCTGCGGACGACCTCGCGGAGGCGCGCCTGCTGTGGCAGGTACCGAGTCCACATCGCCTCGAGGGCCACGACGCCGGCCTCACGAGCAGCGGCCAGCACGCGCCCCGCCTCGTCGGCGCTGACGGTGAAGGGCTTCTCGACGAGGACGTGCTTGCCCGCCCGGATCGCGAGGAGGGCGTTCTGCTCGTGGAAGACGTGCGGCGTCGCGACGTACACCGCGTCGACCTCCGGATCGGCAACGAGGTCGTCGTAGCTGCCGTGCGCGGTCGTGATGCCGTGGTCGTCGGCGAAGCGCCTCGCCTTGTCGGCGTCACGCGACCCGACGGCCGCGACGGCGATGCCTGCGGCCGCCAGGTCGTTCACGAAGGTGTCGGCGATGCCGCCGGCGCCGAGGATGCCCCATCGGATGCTCATGTGACCTGTCTACCAGGACAGGTCGCCGGCGACGCCGTGCGCGGGACGACCCACGCCGCGGGCGCGACCGGCTCCCCCGGGCCCGACCGATGCCCCAGGCCCGCCGTCGCCGGGAACGGCGGAGGCCCCGATCCGCTGGGGATCGGGGCCTCGGGGACAACCGGTGCTGCTGGAGCCGCTTTGGGGAATCGAACCCCAGACCTTCTCATTACGAGTGAGACGCTCTGCCGACTGAGCTAAAGCGGCGGATCTCGATCAGACCGAGAACCTCGTGCCTCTCGGCACGATCACCAACTGTAGCGGATTCTCAGACCTGTCGCGTCACGACGCGGCCGAGCTCGGCGAACGACCCCTCCATGCGCGCCCGCAGGCCGTAGCGGTGGTCGGTCGCGTGGTCGGCGTCGTCGTCGTCGATCCACTCGCCCCAGGCGTGCCGGAGCGCGGCGATCGCCACGAGCGTGAGCAGGTGGGCGCTGCTCAGGTCGGACTCCTCGGTGGCGTCGTCGGCACGGCCGGGGGCCGTGGCCAGACGACGCGCGACGATGCCCGTGAGGCGGTCCTCGAGCACGCGGGTGGAGGCGATCCGGCGTGCGAGCAGGTCGGGGTGGCTGCGCAGCACCATGCGTCGGCGCTGCACCAGGTCGCGGTCGAACGTCGCGGTCACGACCGCCTCGTCGAGGAGGCGGATGAGGCCGTCGATGATCGGCTCGTCGTGCGCCCCCAGGAACCTGTCGAGGGAATCGCCCTCGGGCAGGTCGGGGAGGTCGCCGACGACCGCTTCTTCTTTCGACGTGAAGTAGTTGAAGAACGTGCGGGGCGACACGTCGGCGCGGCGGCTGATCATGTCGACGGTGACGGCCTCGAGTCCCTCCTCGCCGATCAGGTCGAGGACGGAGAGCTGGATGGCCCGTCGGGTGGCCAGGCGCTTGCGTTCACGCAGGCCCGGTGCGGCAGTCGGGTCGGTCATGCCGCCATCTTGCCTCACCTGACCGCGTGTCGGCTGACGGCCACCAGCATGGCCTCGAGCGCCAACGCCGGGGCCACGTTCGACTCGATCCGCCGACGTGCGACGGCGATCGCGTCCATGACCGCGAGCGTGCTCGCCGGCGTCGAGGCCGCGGTCGCCTCGTCGAGCCGGCCACGGACCGCCTGGTTGATGGGCTCCTCCGCGACTCCGAGGTGCAGCAGGAGAACGTCGCGGTACAGCGAGAGCAGGTCGACGAGGATGCGGTCGATGCCGTCGCGGAGGCTCCGGGTCGCCCGGCGCTTCTGGTCGTCCTCCAGCGCGCGGAGCTGGCTGCGGAGGGCAGGGGGCACGGTCCCGCCCGGCTCGACGCCGAGCGACCGGAGGGCACTCGCGCGTTCCTGGGCGTCACGCTGCTCGGTGATCGCCTTGGCGTCGTCGCCGGCGACGGCGAGCATCGTGGTCGCCGCGTTCACCGCGTCGGACACGCTGCGGATGGCCAGCGCGGCCTCGAGCGTCCGTCGGCGTCGCTCGCGCGCCTCCCCGTCCGTCGCGAGGCGGAGCGCCATGCCGATGTGGCTCTGCGCCTCGCGGGCCGCCGTGACGGCCGTCTCGTGGTCGATGCCGTCGCGACGCTCGAGCAGGTCGGCCACGTCGGCCACGCTCGGCGTCCGGAGGCGGACGCTGCGGACGCGGGAGCGGATCGTGGGGATGAGGTCGGCCTCGCTCGGAGCGCAGAGGATCCAGACCGTGCGGGGCGGCGGCTCCTCGAGGGCCTTCAGCAGGAGGTTGCTGGTGCGCTCGGTCATCCGGTCGGCGTCCTCGATGACGACGACGCGGTAGCGGCCGACCGAGGGAGAGAACTGGGACGACGCGACCAGCGACCGCACCTCGTCGATGGTGATGATGATCCGCTCCGTGCTGAGCACGGCCAGGTCGGGGTGCGAGCGGGCGTCGACCTGGCGGCTCGTCGCCTCGTCGTCGTGGCCCCGGGACAGCAACGCGGTCGCGAAGGCGTAGGCGAGGTTCGAACGGCCGGAACCGGGCGGGCCGGTGATCAGCCACGAGTGCGTCATCGCCGAGCGGGACGGATCGGCGGAGGCGGCCGCCCTGAGGAGCTCGACGGCGTCGGCCTGGCCGGTGAGGCCGTCCCAGCTGCTCATCGCTCGCTGCTCACTGCTCTGCGAGGAGGTCGGCGACCCTCGCCCGCACGGCGGCCGCGGCCTCGGCGACCGGCAGCGTGGCGTCGACCACGAGGAACCGGGCGGGCTCGGCACGGGCGATCGCGAGGTACGCGTCCCGGACCCGGCCGTGGAACGCCGCGGCCTCGGACTCGAGCCGGTCCCAGGACTTCTCGGCAGCGTCGAGTCGGGACCTGCCGACCTGCGGGTCGAGGTCGAGCAGCACGGTGAGGTCGGGCGTCAGTCCGCCGGTCGCCCAGACGGACAGCTCGCGCACCTCGTCGCCGCCCAGCACCCGGCCCGCGCCCTGGTAGGCGACGGACGAGTCGACGTACCTGTCCTGCAGGACGACCTCGCCGCGGTCGAGGGCCGGGCGCACGAGGGTCTCGACGTGGTGCGCACGGTCGGCCGCGTAGAGCAGGGCCTCGGCCCGGGGCGCGATGTGTCCCCGGCGGTGCAGGACGATCTGCCGGAGCTCGAGGCCCAGGTCGGTGCCGCCGGGCTCCCGGGTCCGGACGACACGGCGACCCTGCTCACCGAGCCACTCCTCGAGGAGGGCCGCCTGCGTGGTCTTGCCCGATCCGTCGCCGCCCTCGAGGGTGATGAACAGACCGGCCACTACGAGGCCTCCGGCGCGTCGCCGTCGGTACCCGTGGCGGCGGCGGGCTTCCCCGCGGCGGCGGGCTTCTTCGCGGCCGCGGGCTTCTTCGCAGCCGGCTTCTTGGCAGCGGGCTTCTTGGCAGCCGGCTTCTTGGCGGCCGGCTTCTTGGCCGGGCCCTTGGCGCGCTTGTCCGCGAGCAGCTGGATGGCGCGCTCGAAGTCGACCTCCTCGACGGTCTCCCCGCGCGGGATGGTGGCGTTCGTCTCGCCGTCCGTCACGTAGGCCCCGAAGCGGCCGTCCTTGATCTTGATCGGCTTGCCGCTGACCGGGTCGGCCTCGAACTCGGCGAGGGCGCTGCTTGCCCGCTTCGCCCCGTACTTGGGCTGGGCGTACAGCTCGAGGGCGCCGGACAGGTCGATCTCGAAGATCTGGTCCTCGCTGGTGAGCGACCGGGTGTCGGTGCCCTTCTTGAGGTACGGACCGTAACGGCCGTTCTGGGCCTGGATCTCGTCGCCCGTCTCCGGGTCGACCCCGACCGTCCGCGGCAGGTCGAGCAGCGCGAGAGCGGTCTCGAGGTCGATTGTGTCGACGCTCATGCTCTTGAACAGGGACGCCGTCCGCTCCTTGGGGGCGGCCTTCTTCGCCGGCGCCTTCTTGGCCGGCGCCTTCGTC
Source organism: uncultured Frigoribacterium sp. (assembly GCF_963515265.1). NCBI lineage: Bacteria > Bacillati > Actinomycetota > Actinomycetes > Micrococcales > Microbacteriaceae > Frigoribacterium > uncultured Frigoribacterium sp. The sequence goes on along the minus strand of NZ_CAUPYL010000135.1, from coordinate 2,607 downwards.
GTCGCGGTGCCGGCCGCGGCGGTCGGGGCGACCGTCGCCTCGACGACCTCGCCCGTGGCGGGGTCCGCAGCGATGTCCTCCGGGGTGCGCTCGGTCACGTACGGACCGAAACGGCCGTCCTTCGCGAGCACCTCCTTTCCGGACTCGGGGTTGATGCCGACGACGCGGTCGCCGATGACGGGAGCGTCGATGAGCTCGCGGGCACGGGCCGGCGTCAGTTCGTCCGGCGCCATGTCCTCGGGGACGTTGACCCGGCGGGGGGCCTCGGGGTCGTCGCCCGGAGCCTCGAGGTAGGGGCCGTAGCGCCCGATGCGCAGGGTGAGCCCCTCGCCGAGCGGGATGGAGTTGATGTCCCTGGCGTCGATCTCGCCGAGGTTGTCGATCACCTTGCGGAGCCCGCGGTGCGTGTCGTTGCCGAAGTAGAAGCCGTTGAGCCAGTCGACCCGGTCGGCGTCGCCGCCGGCGATGAGGTCGAGGTCGTCCTCCATGCTGGCCGTGAAGTCGTACTGGACCAGGTCGCCGAAGTACTCCTCGAGCAGCCGGACGACGGAGAACGCGATCCAGTTCGGCACGAGGGCCGTGCCCCGCGGCGTGACGTAGCCGCGGTCGACGATGGTCGACATGATGGCGGCGTACGTCGAGGGGCGCCCGATCCCCAGCTCTTCGAGGGTCTTGACGAGGCTCGCCTCGGTGTACCGCGGCGGCGCGCTCGTGTCGTGGCCCTTCGCCTCGACCTCGTCGAGGGTGAGCTGCTGGCCCTCCGTCAGCGGCGGGAGCTTGGCCTCGGCGCTGTCGGCCGCGCCGTGCCGGTCTTCGTCACGACCCTCCTCGTACGCGTTGAGGAAGCCACGGAAGGTGATGACGGTGCCGGTCGCGACGAACTCGGCCGCCGTGCGGGCAGCACCCTCGGCGGACACGCCCGCGACGGCGGTCTCGGTCGTCGCCGTCACGACGACGGAGGCCGTGGAGCCCTTGGCGTCGGCCATCTGCGAGGCGACGGTGCGCTTCCAGATGAGGTCGTAGAGCTTCCAGTCGTTGCCCCTCAGGGTCGACTGCATGTCGCTCGGCGTGCGGAACGTGTCGCCGGAGGGGCGGATCGCCTCGTGCGCCTCCTGGGCGTTCTTGCTCTTTCCCGTGTAGACGCGGGGCTTGTCGGGCACCGTGTCGGCGCCGTAGAGCGAGGCGGCCTGGGACCGCGCGGCGTTCGTCGCCTGCTGCGAGAGCGAGGGCGAGTCGGTGCGCATGTAGGTGATGTGCCCGTTCTCGTACAGCGACTGGGCGACGCTCATCGTCTGGCGGGCGGAGAAGCGGAGCTTGCGCGCCGCCTCCTGCTGCAGGGTCGACGTCGTGAACGGGGCCGCGGGACGGCGCGTGTAGGGCTTCGACTCGACGGACGAGACGACGATGTCGACGCCCGACGCCTGGAGCGCACGGGAGAGCGCGCCGGCCGAGGCCTCGTCGAGCGCGACGGCCTGCCCCTTGGGCTGGCCGCGGTCGTCGAAGTCACGACCGCTGGCGACCCTGGTCCCGTCGACCCGCACGAGACGGGAGGAGAAGGGCACCGCGTCGGCCGCGGGCTCGAAGGTGGCGGTGAGGTCCCAGTAGGACGCGGAGACGAACGCGAGTCGCTCGCGCTCGCGGTCGACGACGAGGCGGGTGGCCGCCGACTGCACACGGCCGGCCGAGAGACCCGGGCCCACCTTGCGCCAGAGGACCGGCGAGACCTCGTAGCCGTACAGGCGGTCGAGGATGCGGCGGGTCTCCTGGGCGTCCACGAGAGCCGTGTCGAGCTCGCGGGTGTTCTCCTGGGCCTTCTGGATCGCGTCCTTCGTGATCTCGTGGAAGACCATCCTCCTGACCGGCACCTTCGGCTTCAGCTCCTGCAGCAGGTGCCACGCGATGGCCTCGCCCTCGCGGTCCTCATCAGTGGCGAGGTAGAGCTCGTCGGCGCCCTTGAGCGCGCGCTTGAGCTCGGAGACCGTCTTCTTCTTCGCGTCGGAGACGACGTAGTAGGGCTCGAAGCCGTTCTCGACGTCGACGGAGAACTTGCCGAGCGACCCCTTCTTGAGCTCGGGGGGCAGGTTCTTGGGCTCGACGAGGTCACGGATGTGCCCGACGGAGGCGAGCACCTCGTAGCCGCTGCCGAGGTACTGCCCGATCGTCTTGGCCTTCGCGGGCGACTCGACGATGACCAGTTTCTTCGTGCCTGGCACGGGACTCCTTGCTTCGGGGAACGTCTGGACCCGGTCACGAGGATCGGTCAGGTGGTCGGCGGCGGGCGGTTCTCCCGCCGTCCCTGACACGGGACCGACGGATCGTGCGCTGCCGACAGGCACACCATACACACACCCTCCGGCGCACCGGCTCACGGTCCGGGGCCCGTCCGTCGCGGTGCGGAGGGCGGCGGTCCTGCCGTCGCCGAGGCCCGCACGGCGACCCCGAGGACGGGCGCCGACCCCGTCACGACGACCGTCACGACGAGCTCGTCGACGTCGCAGGAGGAGAGCTCGACCGTGTTCGCCCGAGCCAGCGACGCTGCCAGGGAGCACGGCCCGCCGCCGCCCGTGACCAGCCCTGCAGCGGCGTCCGCGGCGGCCAGGGCGGAGG
>NZ_CAUPYL010000134.1:0-7311 GCF_963515265.1 uncultured Frigoribacterium sp. | reverse complement strand
TCGCAGCGGCCCGACCGTCGCAGCGGCGCGACCGTCGCAGCGGCGCGACCGTCGCTGCGGCGCAGCCGCCCTACGACGCGGCGGGCAGGCCGTTCGCCCGAGCCACCTCGCCGTACCAGCGGGCGCTGGGCTTCGGCGTGCGCTCGAACGTGTCGCGGTCCCAGCCGATGAGCCCGAAGGTGGGGCGGAAGCCGCTGGCCCACTCGTAGTTGTCGAGGGCGCTCCAGTGCTGGTAGCCGAGCACGTCGATGCCCTCCTCGATCGTGGCGTGGATGCCCTCGAGCGCGCCCTGCGTGTAGGCGATGCGACGGCTGTCGTCGGCGGTCGCGATGCCGTTCTCGGTGACCATCACGGGCACGTGGCCGCTGAGCTCCCAGGCGCTCCGGATGCCCTCGGCGGCCGCGGCCGGCCAGAACTCCCAGCCGGTCAGGGTCGTCTCGAGGCCCTCGGCGACGGGTCGCGGACCCTCGGGCCCGACGAAGGTCTGCGTGTAGGCCTGCACGCCGACGAAGTCGTCGCCCGCCGCCATCTCGCTGTACCAGTCGTCGCGGACGTAGCCGTACTCGCGCGTCATCTCGGCGGCGCCCGGCTCGTCGACGGCCTTGAAGGCCTGGGTGGCGACGGTCCAGCCCGACTTGAGCCCGTCGACCTGCGAGAGCACCTCGCGGCTGCGCCGGTGCGAGGCGAGCAGCGCGTCGGCGACCTGCAGGTCGGGGTTCGGCAGGCCGTACGCGACGAGGTTCGAGGCGTCCTCTCCCCCGGCCAGCATCGCGGCGATGTTCGGCTCGTTGATCGTGCAGACGTACCGGACGCCCTCGCTGACGACGGGCAGCGCGAGCTCGGTGTACCGCGCGAAGAGGTCGGCGGCGTCGGGCGCGCGCCAGAAGCCGTCGCGCTCGAACCAGCGCGGCACGGTGAAGTGCATCAGCGTCACGATCGGCTCGACGCCGAACTCGTGGCAGGTCTCGACCATGCGGCGGTAGTGCGCGATCTCGGCCTTCGAGACGACGCCGCGCTCGGGCTCGATGCGCGCCCACTCGATGCTGAAGCGGTAGCTGTTGAGGCCGAGCTCGGCGAGGATCCGGATGTCGTCGCGGAACCGGTGGTAGCTGTCGGCGGCGTCGCCGCTCGGCTCGACGATCGTCGTGCCGGGGGCGTGCTCGTGCACCCACCAGTTCGAGTTCACGTTGTTGCCCTCGATCTGGTGCGCGGCGGTCGCGGCGCCCCAGAGGAAGCCGTCGGGGAAGGTCAGCATCGGGTGTCCGTTCTGGTGGTGCGAGGTCGGGCGGGTCAGGAGGCGCGGTGCGTGCGCCGCGGGTTCGGCACGGCGTCGAGCAGGCGCACCGTGTACGGGTCGGTCGGCCGCTGCAGCACCTCGGCGGTGCGGCCGCGCTCGACCACGGCGCCGTCGTGCAGCACCATCACGTCGTCGGTGATGAGCCGCGCGCTGAGCAGGTCGTGCGTGATGTAGAGCATCGAGACCCCCCACTGTTCGCGCAGGTCCTCGAGCAGGGCGAGCACGCCGGCCCGCAGCGACACGTCGAGCATCGAGACGGGTTCGTCCGCGATGATCACCTGCGGGTCGCTGGCGAGCGCCCGCGCGATGACGACGCGCTGCCGCTGACCGCCGGAGAGCTGGTGCGGCAGCTTCGCCGCGAACTGCTCGACCGGCGTCAGACCGACGGTCTCGAGCAGTTCCAGGACACGGCGCCGCGCCTCCTGCCCCCGCAGCCCCGTGTAGTTCACGACCGGCCGCGTCAGCGTGTACTCGACGGTGTGCAGCGGGTTCAGGGCGGAGTACGGGTCCTGGAACACCATCTGCACGTCGCTGCGCAGGTCGCGGAGGCCGCGCCCGCGCACCTTCGTGACGTCGACGTCGCCGAACGTGATGGTGCCCTCGCTCGGCTTCTCGACGCCGGTGACCATGCGCGCGATCGTGCTCTTGCCCGACCCCGACTGACCGACGAGCGCGAGCGACTGCCCCGGCTCGAGGGTGAACGACACGTCGCGGACGGCCCGCACGGGGTCCTCGCCCCGACGAGGAGGCGCGTAGGTCTTGCTGACGCCGGTCACGGTGATCGCGCTCTGGGCCACCTTCGTGCTGCGCGTCGCGACGCTCGGCGTGCTGGTGGTCGTGTCGACGCGGCGCTCGCCCCGGGCCCGACGCACCGCCCTGTCCTCGAAGCCGGGCAGCGAGACGACCTCGGCGCGGGGGTCGGCGTAGTGCGACAACAGCATCTGCGTGTACTCGTGCTGCGGGTCGGCGAGCACGTCGGCGGAGCGGCCGTCCTCGACGATGCGGCCCTCGTGCATGACGAGCACGCGCTCGGTCGCCTCGAGCACGATGCCGAGGTCGTGGCTGATCAGCACGGCCGTGAAGCCCTCGCTCTGCTGCAGCGAGATGATCGTGTCCATCACGGCGTGCTGCACGAGCACGTCGAGCGCCGTGGTCGGCTCGTCGAAGACCATCAGCTGCGGCTCGAGCGAGAGGGCGAGGGCGATCGAGACGCGTTGGCGCATGCCGCCGCTCAGCTCGCCGGGGAACCGCGCCAGCACCTTCGGGTCGAGCTCGACCTTCTGCACGAGCTCGGCGGCGCGGGAGTCCCAGCGCTCGCGCGGCACGTGGCCGTGGGCCTTGAAGATGTCGACGAAGTGCTTGTGGATCGTGCGCACCGGGTTGAGCGCGTTCATGCCCGACTGCAGCACCATCGCGAAGCCGCCTTGGCGCTGCTGGCGCAGGGCCTCGGCGTCGAGGTCGCGGATGTCGGCGCCGTCGAAGACGATGCTGCCGCCGTTGGTGCGCGCCGGCGGCTTCTGCAGCCGCGTCAGCGCGTAGCCGAGCGTCGACTTGCCCGAGCCGGACTCGCCGACCAGGCCGACGAACTCGCCGCGGCGCAGCGAGAACGACACGTGGTCGACGGCCTGCACCGGCGTCGAGGCGGCTGACTCGTAGACGACGCTGAGGTCGCGCACGTCGAGCAGCGGGGCGTCACCGGCGGTCGTCGTCGTCGAGGAGGCGGTTGCGTTGCCGAGACCGGTAGCCGAATCTGACGAGCTCATCGTTCTTCCTTCGTTCCTGTTGCTCGCTGGCCCGACCCGGCAAGCCGGGTCGGCGCTGGCGTCGCAGTGACGCTGGCGCGTCCCTCTGAGCTCCAGCGCGCCTTCTTCTTGGACGTGCCCTCGCGCAGGCGCGGGTTGCTCACGGCGTCGACGCCGAAGTTGATCAGCGTGAGGCTCATCGCGAGCAGGGCGATGCAGAGGCCGGGGGCGAACAGGAGGATCCACTGCCCGGTGAGCAGGGCGTTCGAGTTCTGCGCCCAGTAGAGGATGGTGCCCCAGCTGACGATCGACGAGTCGCCGAGCCCCAGGAACTCGAGGCCCGCCTCCGCCAGGATCGCGCTGGTCGCGGCCCCGAAGAACGAGCCGACGATCAGCGACGTCATGTTCGGCAGGATCTCGCGGAACACGATGCGCGTCGCGCCCTCGCCCGAGAACCGGGCGGCCTCGACGAAGTCGCGCGACCGCAGCGACTGCGTCTGGCTGCGCAGCACGCGGGCGCCCCAGGCCCAGCCGGTCACGACGATCACCGCGATGATGACCGCGATGCCGCCGTTCTGCAGGTAGGCCGCGATGACGATCATCAGCGGCAGGCCGGGGATGACGAGGAACAGGTTGACGACGAAGCCGACCACCTCGGCCGCCGGGCCGCGCATGTAGCCCCAGCTGAGGCCGATCCCGACGGCGACGAGCGTCGCGGCGATGCCGGCCACGAAGCCGACGAACACGCTGATGCGGGCGCCCCAGATCAGCTGGCTGAGCACGTCCTCGCCGGCGGCGGTCGTGCCCATCCAGTGGGCCCAGGAGGCGTCCTGGTTGCGCTCGAACCCGTTCTCGCTGCCGCCGTAGGGCGCGATGAGCGGGGCGAGGACGGCCATCAGGACGAAGACGCCCAGGATGACGATGCCGATCTTGGCCTTCGGGTTCGACCAGACGACGCCGGCGGTGCGCAGCACGGTCTGCCAGGTGCTGGGCGCGGCCTGCTCGGCGGCGGGGCCGGCAGGGTCGCCGCCCTCGGGGAGGCGGACGGACACGGTGGAGGTCATCGGCGGGTCCTTGGGTCGAGCACGCCGTACAAGATGTCGACGAGGAAGTTGGCGACGAGCACGCTCACGGTGATCATCAGGAAGAGGGCCTGCATCAGCGGGTAGTCCTGGCCGATGACGGCGTTGAACAGCAGGTAGCCGATGCCGGGGTAGCCGAAGACCTGCTCGACGAGGATCGAGCCGCCGACCACCCCGCCGAGGGCGAGGCCGAAGCCGGTGAGGTTCGGCAGGATGGCGTTGCGGGCGGCGTAGCGCACGGCGACCGTCCGGCCCTTCAGGCCGTTCGCCTCCGCGAAGGTCACGTAGTCGTCGCCGAGCGTGTTGATCATGGCGTTCCGCATGCCGAGGATCCAGCCGCCGAGGCTCGTGACGAGGATCGTCACCGCCGGCAGCACCGCGTGCAGCAGGGCGTCGCCGACGAACGCCGGAGTGAAGCCCGGCGTGGTCGTCGCGCCGTAGGCCCCGGTGGTCGGGAACCAGTGCAGCACGTAGCCGAGGAAGAAGAGGAGGAGCAGGGCCGTCCAGAAGTACGGGAACGTGCTCATGAAGCTGCCCGAGAGCGTCGGCAGCGAGTCGAGCCAGGTGCCGCGCTTCCAGGCCGCGGCGACGCCGATCAGGGTGCCGACCACGAACGCGATCACGGTGCACGCGCCGACGAGGATCAGCGTGTACGGCAGCGCCTGCCCGACGAGGTGCCCGACCGTCTCGGGGAAGAACGTGTAGCTCGTCCCGAAGTCGAGCCGGACGACCTGGCCGAGGTAGGCGACGTACTGCTGCAGCACGTTGCCGTCGGGCACGCCGAGCTGCGCCTCGATGGCGGCGCGGGTGGCCTCGGTCACGGGGCCGTTCTGCGACAGCTTCGCGATCGCGGCGTCGGTGGGGTCGCCGGGCATCAGCCGCGGCAGGACGAAGTTGAGCGTCACCGCCGCCCACAGGGTGAGGACGAAGAGGCCGAGCTTCTGGGCTGCGTACTTCACTGGTCGTCACCGCCCTGGTCGACGCGCTTCAGCTTCGTGAAGATCAGCAGCGGTGCCTGGTCGTAGTTCTGCGGGGCCATGTACGGGTCCTTCTCGCTCGGCCAGCCGGTGAACTTGGAGTCGTTGAACAGGCCCCAGAGGCCGCCGTAGTAGAGGCCGATGACCGGCTTCTGCTCGTAGACGACGTTCTGCAGCGCGTACGACAGCCGCTGCTGCTCGGCCGGGTCGATCGCGGCCTTCCACTCGTCGAGCAGCTCGTCGACGGCAGGGTCGCTGAAGCGGCCGAAGTTCGAGGCCGTCGTCTCGCCGACCGGCGTCGCGAACCCGCTGTTGAGCAGCGTGTTGTAGGCCTGGTACGTGTTGCCGTTGCCCATGCCGCCGAGCGCCATGTCGAACTCGCCGTTCGCGATGGCCGACTGGTAGCCGGCAGGCTGGGGAGCCTGGATCTGCACGTCGATGCCGATCGCGCCCAGCTGGGCCCGCACCTCCTGCACGGCCCTCAGCCAGTCGGTGTAGCCGTTGGCCGTGAGGATCGTGATGCGCAGCTGCTGGCCGTCGGGGCCGACCAGCTGGTCGCCCTGCTGCGTGTAGCCGGCCTGCGCGAACGCGGCGAGGGCGCCGTCGACGTCCTGGCCGATCACTCCCTCGTTCGGGATCGAGGGGTCGAGGTCGTCCTGCTGGTTGGGCAGGATGAGCCCGGTCTGGCCGGCCGGCTCGAGGTAGCCCTCGGTCGCCGACTCGGCGATCTGGTCGCGGTCGAGCGCCAGCGCGATGCCGTTCCGCACGTTGACGTCGTCGAAGGGGGCCTTCGTGAGGTTCGGCATCAGGCCGATCACGCCGCCCGGCGGGAACCAGTACGAGTTCGTGTCGCTCGCCGCGCCCCAGGTGCCCTCGACGTCGCTGATGAACGAGTACGCCCAGTCGTAGCCGCGCGTGACGGTGTCGAGCTGGTTGTTCGTCGCGGGCAGGATCAGGTGCGCGATGTCGATCTTCTCGGCCTGCCAGTAGGACTCGTTCTTGTCCATCGAGTACTGCAGCGCCGAGTAGTTGCCCAGCGTGAACGGGCCGGTGCCGACCGGGTCGGGGTTGCGGTACGTCGCGGGGTCGTCGACCTGGCTCCAGAGGTGCTCGGGGACGATCGTCGTCTGGCCGATGATCTCCATGGCCGGCACGTCGTCGGTCTGCAGGTGGAAGACGACGTGGTCGCCCTGCTGCTCGATCGTGTCGATGTGCTGCCAGGCGCCCTTGAGGTCGAGCGCGGGGTTCGCCTTGATCAGGTCGAACGTGTAGACCACGTCGGCGGGCGTCATCGGCTCGCCGTCGGACCACTCGACGCCGTCGCGGATCGTCATGTCGACGGTGCGCGCGTCGGGCAGCGTCGTCTCGCTCGCGAGCCACGGCGTGATCTCGCCGTCGAGCGGGTTGATCTCGAGCAGGGGCTCGTAGATCCACGTCGAGGCGGTGCGCTTGTTCGTGAGGAACGGGTTGAAGTTCCGCTCGAACTGCGGGTTGCCCTTGTCGGCGTTGATGAGCATCGTGTCGGCGCCGATCGTCGGGTCGGGCTCGCTGCGGATCTGGATGCTGCAGCCGGTGGCCACGAGGACCACGGCGGTGGCGGCGGCCAGGGCCGCCACGGCGGTGCGCGCTCGGGCGCGGTGTCTGTTCGTGTGCGTCATCGCCACGGTTCTCTCATTCGTCGTCGAGGTGAGCCTCGTCAGTGTAAGCGCATACATGGCTGCGCCGCAACGGTGGGCGGCGGCATGAACCGCGTTCCGAACCATGAACCGCGTTCTATCTCGGTTCATGGTTCGGAACGCGGTTCGAGGCCGGACCAGGGTCGGGCCGGGCCGGTCAGCGGGCGGGGCAGCTCTCGCGCAGCAGGACCTCGACGGGCAGGATCACCCGCTGAGGAGGCGCGGTGGGGTCGGTCAGCCGCGTCACGATCGTGCGCACCGCGACCCGGCCGAGGTCGTTCATCGGCTGGCGCACCGTCGTGAGGCGCGGCGTCGAGAAGCGGCCCGCCTCGATGCCGTCGAAGCCCGTCACGGCGACCCGGCCCGGCACGTCCACCCCGTGCGCGACGAACGCGTCGAGCACGCCGAGCGCCGACTGGTCGTTGGCGCAGACGACGGCCTGCGGGAGCGGGTCCGGGGACGCGACCAGCGCCTCCCCGGCCCGCCTGCCGCCCTCGCGCGAGAAGTCGCCGCGCTCGACGCGCACGCGGACAGGGC
>NZ_CAUPYL010000133.1:0-7323 GCF_963515265.1 uncultured Frigoribacterium sp. | reverse complement strand
GCCCGGGACGCCGTGCCGGGTCGCGACCCGCACGCCACCGCCGGGCGCGACCCCGAGCGCCGCAGCGGGCGCCGGTCCGCCGGGTCGACCACCGCCACGCGGAGCCAGGAGGGACGGCGATGACCGTCAAGCTCGTCCACCGTCCGACCCGGATCACCCGGCCGGTGAAGCCCGCTGAGCACCAGGACGTCACGCCGCCGCCCCAGCTGGCCGACGGCAAGGTCGGCGGCGTTCCCGTCCAGGCGCTGCTGCCCGTGGTCGGGGCGCTCTCGTCCGTCGTGATGATCGTCGTCTACCGCGGCAGCTCCAACCCGCTGTTCCTGCTCGTGGGCGGCGTGCTGCTGCTCGTCGCCCTGATCGGCGGCCTGGCGGTCACCCTCAGCCAGCGCGGCAACGCCGTGCGGCAGCGCCGGGTGCAGCGTGAGCGCTACCTCGACTTCCTCGAGCGGCTGCGCGCCGCCATGCGGACCAAGGGCCGGGCCGTGCGCGCGACCGCGGCCGTGCTCGACCCCGAGCCCGCAGCGCTGCTCGAGCTCGTCCGCGACCCCGCACGGCTCTGGGAGCGCCGCCGTCAGCACGACGACTTCCTCTCCGTCCGGATCGGCGAGGGCGACCTGGCCTGGTTCCCGATGTCCGTCCCCGACGACCCCGACCCCGTCCAGCCGTTCGACCCGATCATGGTGAGCGAGGCCCAGTCGGTCGTCGACCACCTCTCGACGGTGCGCGGCATGCCGATCACCGTCGACCTCGACCGTGCCGGATCGGTCGCCGTGCTCGGCGACCGTGAGTCCGCCCTGCGCGTCGCGCGCTCGATGATCCTGCAGCTGGCCGCCCTGCACTCGCCCGACGACGTGCACATCGCCGCGGCCTTCCCCGAGAGCGCGGCCGCCGACTGGAAGGGCGTCGACCTGCTGCCCCACGCCGTGGTCGACTCGCTCTTCGACGGGCCGGTGCCGGCGCGCCGGGTCGCGCCCAGCGCCTCCTCGTTGCTCTCGGTGATCGGCGGCGAGCTGGGCGACAGGGCGCAGGAGGCGGCGACCACGAAGCGCTCGATCGGGACGACCGCGCGCACCGACGGCTCACGGCTGGTCGTCTTCGTCGACGACTGGGGCCACGTCGCCTCGAGCATCCCCGTGCCCGACGCCGACCTGTCGCTGACCGACCTCGGCGTCACCACGGTCCACCTGCTCAGCGACCGCCTGCACGAGCCGTCGGACGTGACGCTCCGCATCACGGTCGAGGGCGAGGAGGCGGTCGTCACCGACGCGCGGGTCGAGGACGACGGCCAGGTGCGCGTGCAGCGGGCCGTCATCGACACCACGACCCCTCAGCTCTTCGAGGCCGTCGCCCGCACGCTCACGCCGCTGCGCCTCAGCCTCAGCCGCCAGGACGAGGTCGACTCCGCCCGCTCGATCAGCGTCACCGAGCTGCTCGGCATCGACGACGTCACCACGCTGACCCCGGCGACGGCGTGGACGCCGCGCTCGCCGCGGGACTTCCTGCGGGTGCCGATCGGGCTCGACGACTTCGGCGCGCCCGTGCTGCTCGACCTCAAGGAGTCGGCGCAGCTCGGCATGGGCCCGCACGGCATCTGCATCGGCGCCACCGGCTCGGGCAAGAGCGAGCTGCTGCGCACGCTCGTGCTGGGGCTCGCCCTGTCGCACCCCCCGGAGGACCTCAGCATGGTGCTCGTCGACTACAAGGGAGGCGCGGCCTTCGCGCCCTTCCAGGGTCTCCCGCACGTCGCGGGTCTGATCGACAACCTCGCCGACGACGCCCAGCTGACCGAGCGTGCCCGGGTCAGCATCCAGGGCGAGGTCGTCCGGCGTCAGGAGCAGCTCCGCGACGCCGGCGGGGCCGCCTCGATCAGCCACTACCGCGAGATGCGGGCCGAGCGGCCGGAGCTGCCGCCGATGCCGCACCTCTTCGTCGTCATCGACGAGTTCGGCGAGCTGCTCACCGCCGAGCCCGAGTTCGTCGACCTGCTGCTGACGATCGGCCGCATCGGCCGGTCGATCGGCGTGCACCTGCTGCTCTCCAGCCAGCGCATCGAGGCCGGCAAGCTGCGCGGCCTCGACACCTACCTCTCGTACCGGATCGGCCTCCGCACCTTCTCCGAGGCCGAGAGCTCGATCGTGCTCGACCGGCCCGACGCGTTCCACCTGCCCGCCGTGCCGGGCTACGGGTTCCTCAAGGTCGACACGTCGGTGTACCGGCGGTTCCGCGCGGGCTTCGTCTCGGGTCCCCTCCCCTCGGAGGCGGCGCGCGCCCTGTCGACGGAGGACGTGCGTCCCGTGCCCCTGCTGCTGCCGACCTACAACGGCATCGCGTCGTCGGACGACGACCAGGGCGAGGAGGAGCTGAGCCGGCCCGACGTCGGGCGTGCGGTCATCGACGAGGCCGTCGACCGCCTCATGGCCGGCGGATCCGCGGTCGACCCGGTCTGGCTGCCGCCGCTGCCCGACCGGCTCGCTCTCTCGAGGGTCGTCGGCGAGCCCGGCGCGGGCGGGCTGCGCGTGCCCGTCGGGCTGCTCGACGACCCCGTGCGCCAGCGACAGGACCCCTGGCTCCTCGACCTCTCCCGGGCCGGCGGGCACGTCGCCGTGATCGGCGCCCCGCAGACCGGCCGCAGCACGTTCCTGCGCACGGTCGTCGCCTCCCTCGCCCTCACGCACACCCCCCGCGAGGTCACCGTCTACGGCATGGACCTGACGGGCGGCGGGCTCGCGCGGATCGAGGGGTTCCCGCACGTGGGAGGCGTCGCGACGCGCGCCAGCAAGGACCGCCTCCTCCGGCTGCTCGAGGAGCTCGCGGCGATGCTCGTGGTGCGCGAGCGCGTGTTCCGCGACCACGGCATCGACTCCCTCGCCATGCTCCGTCGCCTGCACGCGGCGGGCGAGGTGCCCGAGCTGATCTCGGCCGACGTCGTGCTCGTCGTCGACGGCACGGGCGCGCTGCGGAACGACTTCGCCGAGCTCGAGACGCCCTTCGGCGACCTGCTGCAGCGCGGCGGCGGCTACGGGCTGCACGTCGTGCTCGGCATGACCCGCTGGAACGAGCTGCGCATGGCGCAGCAGCCGCTCGTCGGGACGCGGGTCGAGCTGCGCCTGAACGACCCCGCCGACTCGGTCATCGGCCGGAAGCTCGCCCAGACCATCCGCTCCGACCAGCCCGGCCGCGCGCTGACGGACGACCACCTGTTCGCCCAGGTCGCCCTCCCGGTGCTCGACGACACGGACGACGACGACCTCGGGGCAGCCCTGGAGGCCCTCGCGCGCCGCTCGGCGACGAGCTGGAACGGGCCGGCCGCCGCGCCGATCCGCCTCCTGCCGACGGAGCTCTCGCCCGACGAGCTGCCGGACGTCCGCGACGAGCCCGTCGCGGTGCCCTTCGGCCTGCGGCAGGACACGATGCAGCCCGTGCTGCTCGATCCGGCGCTCGAGCAGCACCTGCTGGTGTTCGGCGACTCCCGCTCGGGCAAGTCCACCGTGCTGCGCGGCCTGGTGCGCGGCTTCGTCGAGCGCGCCTCGCCGGACGACCTCGTCGTCGCCCTGATGGACCTCCGCGGCGACCTCGTCTCGGAGGTGCCCGACGACTACCTGGGCGGACACGCCTCGACCTCGACGGACGCCCGGGCGCTCGCCACGGCCGTCGCCGGCGAGCTCGCGGCGCGCCAGGCGGGGGACCGGGCCGCGGGGCCGCGCATCGTCGTCGTGGTCGACGACTACGACATCGTCGCGTCCGGCGGCACCGAGCCGCTGCGTCCCCTGCTCCCGTTCCTGCCGTCGGCGCGGGACCTGCGGCTGCACGTGCTGCTCAGCCGGCCCGTCGCCGGGGCCTCGCGCGCGCTCTACGACTCCGCTCTGCAGACGATCCGCGACACGGGCGGGTCGTCGCTGGTGATGTCCGGCGAGCGGAGCGAGGGGCAGATCCTCCCGCAGGTGTACGCCGAGCAGATGACCGCCGGGCGCGGCCGGCTGGTGCGCCGGGGGCAGTCGCCGCGCATCGTGCAGGTGGCCGACTTCCGGCCTGCCGGGCCTCCTGGTGCTGGCGAGCCTGCCGGTGCGGGCGAGCCCTCCGCGTCCGGGACGGCGTCGTGAGCGGCGTCGCCGGCAGCCGTCGCGTCGTCGTCGCGGGCGTGGCGGGGGGCGTGGGCACCACCACCGTCACGGCCCTGCTCTTCACGACGCTCTCCGGCGACTCGTCGCCCCGGCTCGTCGACCACTCGGGAGGCGACCTCGGCGCACGACTCACCGGAGGGGACGACGCGGGCCGCGTGGACCGGTCGCTGTCGCTGCACGACCTCGGGGCGCACGCCGACGGGGCCCTGATCGACCTGCTGGCCGAGCCCGACGTGTTCGGCGTCGTCGTCGGGCCGACCACCGAGGCCGGCACGGCCGACGTCCGCCGCGTGCTCGAGAAGGTGCGCGAGCGCCACGGCAGCGGCGGTCTGAGGCGCATCCTCGTGGTCGTCGTGGGCACCTTCGGCCAGCACTCCACCGCGCGTGCCGAGGAGGCGCTGCAGAACGAGTTCGGCCGGCGGTCGCTCGTGGTCGTCCCGCGCGACCCGGCGCTCGCCGCGGGCGGCCGGGTGCCGCTCAACCGCGTGAACGCCGAGTCGCGCCGTGCTCAGGGCACCCTCGCGTCGTACCTGCGCGAGCGGCTCGTGAGCCACGCGGGCGCGACCACGACCGCGCCGCCTCCGGTGGTCCCGGGCCTCAGCCCACCGGCTCGATGAGCCTGGGCCCGGTGTTCCGCACCGAGCCGACGTCGCGCGTGACCTCGTGGTGCACGAGGTCGTGGGCCACCTCGAAGGAGGCGCGGTCGAGCAGCGAGAGCAGCTCACCGGTGTCGAGGTGGTCGCCCAGCCAGTCGTCGTAGGCGTCGGGCGTGAGGCAGGACGGCATCCGGTCGTGGACCTCGCCGGGCGCGACGTGGGCGTCGCGGGTGATGATCGACATCGAGAGCACCCACCTCGTCGGGTCGTCCTCGTCCTTGGCGGGGTCGGGCCAGGCGCTCGTCACGCCGGCCATGGCGAGGCCGGCGTCCGGCTGGTGCACGAAGTGCGGCTGCTTGCCCGTCTCGGTGACGACCCACTCGTAGTACCCGAGCGCCGGCACGATGCAGCGTGCCTGCGCGAACGGCCGCCGGAACATGCCGCTCGTCGCGACGGTCTCGACACGGGCGTTGATCGGCCGGGGCCGCTTCTTCAGGTCGGGGTACCAGGAGGGCGTCAGCCCCCACCGTGCCTGGGCGAGCTCGCGCTCGCCGTGACGCGTGCGCACCACGGGCACCGTCGTGGTCGGGGCGACGTTGAAGTCGTCCGGCAGGGTCCCGAGGCCGGCGAGCAGGTCGGGCATCAGGTCGGACGTGGCCTTCGCGATGACGTAGCGGCCGCACATCCTGACAGTGTGCTCTCGTCGGGGAGCCGGCGGAAGGGGCCGACCGGCGGTTCCCCTCGGGGGCACCCGCGTGGTTCACTGTGGCCACGCGCGGCGGCGCCGCCGCTCGGGAGCAGGAGAGGTGGTCGCCGTGGCTCGCTCAGGAGACATCCCGGACCCGGCGGAGGAGCTGCGCGGCTGGGTGGTCGTGGGCGTCGTCCCCGTCACCGCCGAGGCCGTCGTGGCCCGGGCCGCGGAGTTCGCCCGGCGCTTCGGCACCGGGCTCGCCTGCGTGGCCGTCGAGCCCGACCGGATGGCCTTCGCCGAGAGCATCGACGGGACCGTGCTCTCGTACCCGATCGCCGCGGAGGACTGGGCGGACGAGATCGCGTTCGAGCCGGAGCTGCGCGAGCGCTTGCTCACGGTGCTCGTCGACCACGCCGGGCCCGTCGCCTTCGTGGCCCTCACGGGCGACCCCGCGACCGGCCTCGCGTCGTTCGCCGGGACGATCGACGCGCCGATGATCGTGGTGGGCAGCCGGGAGGCGGGGCTCCGGGGGAGCCTGCGCGAGTTCTTCGCCGGCTCCGTGGCGCTGCACCTCAGCCACCGGCAGACGCGACCCGTGGTCGTCGTGCCGCTCTCGCCCGTGTCGCGCGCACAGGCGCTGCCGTGGGAGGACGAGCTGTAGCGGCCCCTCCTGCTCAGGCGTGGGTGGTGCGCTCGTGCTCGGCGTGGTCGGCCGGCTCGAGCTGGAACGTCGCGTGCTCGACCTCGAAGTGCGAGGCGAGGCACTTGTCGAGGGCGTCGAGGGTCTCGTCGACGCGCATGTCGCAGAACACATCCCGCTCGACGACGACGTGCGCCGAGAAGACGGTCGCGCCGCTGGTGATCTGCCAGGCGTGCACGTCGTGGGCGGAGACCACCCCTGGCGTGTCGGTGATGTGCGCGCGCACGGCCGCGAGGTCGATGTCGCCCGGCGCCGAGCCGAAGAGCACCCGGACGGCCTCGCGCAGCAGCGACCACGCCCGCGGCACGATCATGGCCGCGATGATCAGCGAGCCCACCGAGTCCGCCTGGGCGAAGCCCGTGGTCAGCACGACGACCGAGGCGACGACGACCGCCGCCGACCCGAGCAGGTCGCCGAGCACCTCGAGGTAGGCGCCGCGCATGTTGATCGAGTGGGAGGCGCCGCCGCGCAGCACCAGCAGCGCCACGACGTTGGTCGCCCCGCCCACGAGGCCGACGACGAGCATCGGCAGGCCCAGCACCTCGAGGTGGCTCGGGTCGAGGAGCCGCGACACGGCGGCGACGGCCACCGAGAGCGAGACGGCGACGAGCACGAGGCCGTTGACCAGCGCCGCGAAGACCTCGGCGCGTCGGTAGCCGTAGGTCTGACGGCCGCTCGCGGGGCGGGCGGCGACGATCGTCGCCAGCAGGGCGATGACGAGGCCGGCCAGGTCGGAGGCCATGTGGCCGGAGTCGGCGAGCAACGCGAGCGAGCCGGAGAGGGCCGCGCCGACGAGCTGGGCGACGAGGCCGAGGGCGACGACGCCGATCGCGAGGCGCAGGCGACGGCCGTCGGCGGCCATGTGGCCGTGCGCGTGGTCGTGGCCCATCCGTCGCTCCTCGCGTCACCCGGTCGGCCCGCCGGGTGCTGGCCGTCGTCGACCCTACCGGCGGCGACCGACGCTCGACAGGTGCGGCGGCTAGTCGATGTCGAGGATCGTTCCCGACTGTGCCTCGACGGTGATCCGGCACGGCGGGGCCGGGAACAGAGGAGGGGCCCCGGTCGTTGGCAGCGTCATGACCGACACCGGCGCCTCCTCCGTCCCCCGCCCCTCCTCGTCGGGCCCGCTCGTCGGCGTGACCGGCTCGACCGGCGCCGTGGGCGGCCGTGTCGCGGCCGCGCTCGCCGAGGCCGGCGTCCGGCAGCGCCTGGTCG
>NZ_CAUPYL010000132.1:0-7354 GCF_963515265.1 uncultured Frigoribacterium sp. | reverse complement strand
CCCGAGCCAACATGGGCACCTCGAACTGGATGCTCGAGTTCGTCCAGGACAAGGGCACCGTGAACGAGCACAAGGCCACGGTCTACAACTTCGCCCCCCGGGACTGACCCCCGAGCGACGACGAACACCAGAGGCCCTCGTGGCGGAGCATCCGCTCCACCACGAGGGCCTCCTCAATTTCACACTTTACTTTTACATCTGACATGATCGTCGAGGTTCACTGAGGAACCCCGATCGAAAGGTCCACGATGAAGAGAAGCCCCGTGATCACCGCCGTCGCCGCGGGAGGCTTGATCGTCCTCCTCGCAGGGGCGGCTGCCCCGCCCGGCCCGACCGGCCCCGTCAGCGGATCGCCGACAACCGCTCTGATCGACCCGTCCGACCACCACCCCCTCACGGGCGCCGTCGAGTCCGTCGACTCCGCCCGGCAGACGGCCGTGTTGGACGGGACAGCGAGCCCTGGCGCGCAGATCCGCGTCGGTGACACCACACTGACCACCGCCGCGGCCGACGGGGCGTGGCGTGGCGTGGCCACCGGCCTCTCGGTCGGCACGAACTCCCTCAGCATCCAGCAGCGCGTCGACGGCGCCCTCGTGGACACCATCGTCCGACAGGCCGACGTCACGCCGCCGCAGGCTGCCCCGACCGTCGACGTCACGTACACGGACGATGTCGACACCCCGGCTCAGCTGCGCGGCACAGGACAGGACGAGGCGACCATCCGGGTGCTCGACGGCGACCGACAGATCGTCCCCGACCGCACCGTCGTGGGCGGCGCGTGGTCCGCCGAGGTGCCCACCTCCCTCGGCGCGGGCACCCACCTGCTCACCGTGCAGCAGCTCACCGGCGGACGGCTCGTCGGCTCGGTGGAGCAGCCCGTCGACCTGGGAGGGGCGCCATCGGCCGACTCGCCCGCCCCGGGCGTGGTCTCCCTCGGGACCGCCCCGGTCGAGGGGGCCGACGTCGAGCGCGCCCCCCACCCGCAGGTCGGCGTCACCGTGACCAACCCCGCCGACGTCTCGGCCGGGTACACGCCCGACGCCGCCTTCACGTTCCGCGGCACCGCCGCACCGGGAACCACGCTCACCGTGCAGAACATGTGGGGGACCCACATCGCGACCAGGAGAGTCGACCGCGACGGCGACTGGAGCTGGACCCGTGCCCACATGGGCACGAGCACATGGCAGCTCGAGTTCGTGCAGGACAAGGGCGGCCCACAGGAGGCGACGGCGACCGTGTACGACTTCCGGCCCCGCGTCGAGCAGCCTGCCGTCGGCATCACCGCTCCCGCCGACATCTCGGCCGGCTACACGCCCGACGCCCCCTACACGTTCCGCGGCACCGGGGCCGCCGGCCACACGATCAGCGTGCAGAACATCTGGGGCACCCCCGTGGGCCGCGCGATCGTCGACCCCGACGGCACCTGGCAGTGGACCCGGGTCACCATGGGCACGAGCGTGTGGTACCTCGAGTTCGTGCAGGACGAGGGCCTCGCCAGCCAGTCCGTGGCGACGGTCTACGGCTTCCGACCTGAGATCGTCACCGGGCCGGCCGTCACCGTGACCCAGCCGGCCGACCCGGCTCTCGGCTACGAGGTCGGCAGGCCGTTCACGTTCACCGGCACCGCCACGCCGGGCAAGACGATCAGGGTGCGCAACGTGTTCGGCACCTCGATAGCCAGCACGCGCGTCGAGGACGACGGGACCTGGAGCTGGACGCGCCAGTACATGGGCACGTCCGTCTGGCACCTCGAGTTCGCCCAGGACGCGGGGACGCCTGCCGAGCAGTTCGCCCCGGTCTACCACTTCGGGCCGCGCCCCTGACGCGGGGCTGAGGGGGAGGCGACTCGCGGGGGCGCCTCCTCCTTGCGCATCTCACGTATGAGTGTAAAATATTTACTACGAGAACATCACTCCGTGCGATCGCGTGCGTTGCTGCCTCGAACACTCACCGTACCGACACGAAAGCGTGACATGACGAAGAAGACGCTCCTCCTCCCCCTCACCGTGACCGCCGCCCTCGGCTTCGCCCTGACCGGCTGCACGTCGTCCGTCGACCCCGTCGAGACACCGACGTCGACCCCGACGACGCAGGCCGCGGCACCCGACGACCAGTGCGTCGACGGCGTGGCCTTCATGGACCTCACCGACGGCGGCGAGAAGGAGCTCGCCGACGGGTGCGAGACGGTCGTCGTCATCGGCGAGGGCGGAACCCTCTCGCTCGGTCCCGTGACGACCCTCAGCCTGATGGGCATGGGCACGACCGTCGAGGCCGACACGGTCACGCGCGTCGAGCTCGGGGGCAACGACAACACCGTGACCCACACAGGAGCCGCCCCCGAGCAGGTCGGCGACGGCACGGGCAACACCGTCACCGCCCGCTGACCCCGTCCGCCACGCCCGCCGAGGAGGATCCCGTGCGCATCACCAGCATCGTCGGAGCGCGACCGCAGTTCGTCAAGCTCGCCCCGGTCGCCCGGGCCCTCGCGGGCCTCTGCGACCACCGCATCATCCACACGGGTCAGCACTACGACATCGCGATGTCCGACGTGTTCTTCGCCGAGCTCGACATCCCGCGACCCGACCACCACTGCGGGGTCGGCTCGGAGTCGCACGGCGCGCAGACCGGCCGGATGCTCGAGAGCATCGAGCGCCTCCTGGTCGACGACCGGCCCGACGCGGTCATCGTCTACGGAGACACCAACTCCACGCTGGCGGCGGCTCTCGCGGCCACGAAGCTGCACGTGCCCGTCGTGCACCTCGAGGCCGGCCTGAGGTCGTTCGACCGCAGCATGCCCGAAGAGGTCAACCGCGTCATGACCGACCACACGGCCGATCTCTGCCTGGCGCCGACGCTCGGCGCGATGGCGAACCTGGCCACGGAGGGCCTCGGCGCGCGCAGCCTCCTCGTCGGCGACGTGATGACCGACATCCTCTTCGACGTGCGCGACGGCCTCGATGCCGCGACGGCTCCTCCACCGCCCTTCGACGGCGCACCCTTCACCCTCGCCACGCTGCACCGGCCCGCGAACACCGACAGCCCGGAGCGCCTCCGCGAGGTGATCCGGGGGCTCGCCGGCCAGGACCGACCTACCCTGCTGCTCGCGCACCCGCGCCTGGTCGCCAAGGCAGCGGAGGCCGGCGTGCAGCTCGATGTCGGGAACATCGCCGTCCGCGGGCCCGTCGGGTACCGCGACCTCGTCCGTCTCGTGCTGTCGTCGTCGGGGGTCGTCACGGATTCCGGCGGCCTGCAGAAAGAAGCGTTCCTCCTCCGGCGTCCGTGCGTGACCGTCCGTTCTGACACGGAGTGGACCGAGACCGTCGAGCTCGGCTGGAACGCGCTGGTCGGGGAGCGGCCGTCCGACATCGCGACCGCTCTCTCATCGCTGCCGACGCCCGGCACCGACGAGACGCCGTACGGCGACGGTCGTGCCGCTCAGCGCACGGCCGAGGCGGTCCTCGAGTTCGTCGCCTGAGCCGTCGGCTCCCACCCGATCCGAGCTGCGCCGATCCCTCGGCCTGCTGCCTCCCCTCACCCGAAAGGCCCTGCCATGCCCGCCATCGACATCGCGCGCGCGATCGTCGCCCGCTGGTTCGTCGTCGTCCTGGGCGTCGTGCTGGGCGTCGGCGCCGCCGCGGCCCTGACCGCCACCATCACCCCGACCTACGCGAGCACGACCGAGGTGTTCGTCGCCGTCCGCAGCCAGTCCGAGTCGTCGGCGACCGAGATCGCCACCGGGTCGAACGCCGCGCAGCAGAAGCTCACCACCTACAAGGACCTGGTGACCACGCCCAGGGTGCTGGCCCCGGTGATCGAGGAGCTCGACCTGGACACCACGCCAGTCCGTCTAGCCGACCAGGTGGCTGCCTCCGCGACGACGTCGAGCGTCATCTTGACCATCACTGCGACGGCCACCGACAGGACCACGGCAGCCGCGATCGCCGACGCCGTGACCGACAGCCTCGTCACCGTGGTCACGACGCAGCTCGAGCCCGAGGTCTCGCCCGGCGTGCCGTCGGTGACCCTCGAGCTCGTCACCCCCGCCGTCGAGGCGGCCTCCGCGAGCAGCCCCCACACTCGGGCGAACCTGGCACTCGGCGCTGCGTCGGGCGCATTCGCGGCCGCCGCTGCCGTCCTGCTCCTCAAAGCCCTCGACACCAAGGTGCGCGGACGAGACGACCTTCCCCAGGGCATCGAGCTCCCCGTGGTGGGTGAGATCGCGTTCGACGCGCAGATGCCCCGTCGACCCCTCATCGTGCGAGACGACGGGACGAGCCCCCACGCAGAGTCGTTCCGCACGCTGCGGACGAACATCCAGTACCTCGACACCGACCACGTGGCCGGCGCCCTCACCATCGGCGTCACGTCGTCCACCGCATCCGAGGGCAAGACGACGACGACGGCCAACCTCGCGATCGCCCTGGCCGACTCCGGCCTACGAGTCGTCGTGGTCGACGCCGACCTCCGCCGCCCGGCCCTGGCGACGGTCCTCGGCCTCGAGGGCGCGGTCGGGCTGTCGGACCTGCTCATCGGCAAGGTCGAGCTCGACGACGTGGCGCAGCCCTGGGGCCGCGACGAGCTGACGGTGGTCCCCTCCGGCTTCATCCCGCCCAACCCGAGCGAGCTGCTCTCGTCGAAGGCCATGGAGACGCTGCTCTCGACGCTCGGCGACACGTACGACGTGATCGTGATCGACACCCCGCCGCTGCTCTCCGTGACGGACGCCGCCCTGATCGCTCGGCTCGTCGACACGATGCTCCTCGTGGTCGCCACCGGTCGCACCCGTCGCGAAGACGTGCGGCGGGCGGTCGACCGCCTCACGGCCGTCGGCACCCGGCCTCGGGGCGCCATCTTGACGATGACCCGTCATCGCCGCGGCACGGATCCGTACTACCGGTACGTGCCGAACGAACAGCGCCCCGCGGCCCCGGCACTCCGCCGGCTCTCGTTCCTGCCCGCGCGGTCGACCTGACGGTCGGCGACGAGAGCGCAGCCCCCGCCAGCGCTCCCCTCACGCACGGCACGGTGACGGCGACGTCGGCACCGTGAGCGCGAGGGGAGCGGTCGCCGACGTCAGGCCCCGTCGCCGTACCTGTTGACGACGGACTTCGAGCCCCACACGGCCAGGTCGGTCTGCGACCAGTCGTTCCCCAACAGGTCGAGCTCGTTGCCCGCCAGGCCGACGGCGACGCCCCTGACCGGTCTCGCCGGTGCGTCGCCGCCCGCCTCGAAGCGCGTCGACGAGATGGTCCCCGTGTTCGCGCCGCTGCGCACGGTGACGACCGCCATCGCGCCTCCTGGAGACGCCGGTCGCAGCACCGTCGCCGAGTTCCGCAGCAGCATGACGGCGTCGTTCGAGTGGTACAGCACGAGGGCGCTGCCCACGCAGGACTCGAACGCGTTGCCGCTGACGATGACGTCACGCGTCAGATAGAGCACGATCCCCCCTTCGCTGCCCCCGCCGTGCCCCCGCACCACGTTGTCGACCACGACCCCCGTGGCCCGCTCGGCAGCTGAGCCGACGGTGTCGCCGGCACCCTTCACGACGATGCCGGCACCCGGCACGTCGAGGCCGACCCGTTCGACCGTGTTGCCCGAGACCACCACGTCGAGAGGTGCCCAGAGGGTCGAGCCGCGGTCGACCTCGTGCTTGCAGGGCACCATGGCGATGCCGACCCGGCAGTCGCGGACCGTGTTGCCGGTGACCACGATGCCCTCGCCGGCGTGGGTGTCGATGCCCTCCCACGAGGCGACGCCCGACACGGTGTTCGAGTCGATGAGGATCATCGACGATCGCGGGGCCTGCGCGAGGGGAACGGTGTCGTCCCGCGACACGATGACGCCGTAGCTGTTCACGTAGGGCGACGGCTGGTTGACGCCGTCGATCGTGCAGTCGCGGACGACCCCGTACGAGCACGAGAGCATCAGCACCCCCGCGTAGGCGACGTCGCCGATGGTGCAGCCCGCGATGGTGAACGACCGGCAGAAGGAGGCGAAGATCCCGTCGTGCGTGAAGCCGGTGATGGTGGCGCCCTCGACACGGAGACCGTCGATGGGCGCCTCGACCGTCCCGGCCGCGACGATGCCGCGCCCCAGACCCGTGCGGCTGCCCGAGGTACCGGCGAGCACGACGTCTCGCAGGGTCACCCCGCCGGCGCGCACCTCGATCGCCGCCACGTCGGCGGTCATCGTGAGACGGCCAGCTCCGGAGAACACGATCGTGACGGGCCGGTCGACGACCAGCGGGGCCGCCCGGCTCCACGGACGCGTGACGGTGAGCGTGCCGCCCTCGGGCACGGCGGCCAGCGCCTCGTCGAGCGTCGCCGCGCCCGCGTCGTCGTGACGCGTCACCGCACAGTCCGCGGCGTCCGCCCAGGCCGCGCTCGGTGCTCCCCTCGTCGTCACCGCGGCCGCGGCCGCCCCTGCGCCGCCGATCAGGAGCGCTCGCCGCCCCACCGTGCCGGGACCGTGCCCTGCTGCTTCGTTCCTCATGCCGCCTCCTCTAGCGCTTGTATGCACTGATGGTATATGCCTCATGTGACGGCCTGCGGGTCGTGACGGCGCGTCGGGCGCAAGATGGACGCATGATCGACGTCGACCTCGCCCGCCGCCTCGCCGACAGCGGGCTGCGGTGGCGCCCCGCCACGGGAGACCGCTTCGTGATCGACACCGTCGGCTTCGCCGAGGACGTCTTCACGCTGAGCGAGATGACCATCGAGGCGCACGAGCACCCCACCGGCACCGTGCTCGGCTTCAACGGCACCACCGAGTGGGCCCTGGACTCGGTGGCGGCCGACGACTCGCTGTGGCTGCCTCGGGAAGACCAGCTGCGCCTCCTGCTGTCGCGTGCGTTCCGGTCGTTGACGCGTGTCGGCACCGGGGACAGCGAGGTGAGGGTCGTCATCGACGGCGACGAGCGGGTGTTCACCGCCGCAGATGCCGAGGACGCCTACGCCCAGGCCCTGCTCGCGTACATCGCGGCGTCGGTGGCCCTGGACGACCCGGACGTCGCGAGCGACCTCGACGGGGCGGGCGGGCCGGACGTCGCCGACGTCAGCGACGCGTCGACGCCGTGACCGTGAACTTCGGCGTGCGCAGCACCTGCCGGGTGGGCCCGACCGACGCCTCGAGCGCCGGTCGGTACGCGAGGTGCGAGTTGTAGACGGTCCAGAGCTCGCCCCCGGGACGCAGCAGCCGCGCGGCCGCGTCGAACAGCCGCGGTGCGAGCCCGGTGTTCACGGCCGCCCCGACGTGGAACGGCGGGTTGAGCAGCACCAGGTCGGCCGACCCCTCAGCCAGGGCGTCGCCCGCGTCGGCGCGGACCACGCGCACGCGGTCGCCGACGCCGTTGGCC
>NZ_CAUPYL010000131.1:0-7451 GCF_963515265.1 uncultured Frigoribacterium sp. | reverse complement strand
GAGTCGTGCTGGTCGCCGTCCGCCGCCGCGGCCGCACCGCCTGATCGCCTGACGGCCTGACGGCCTGCCGCGGCGCGCTACGCGAGCGGGTCGGCCGCGCGCCGCTCGCGGAACGCGACCGCGTTCACGCGGTTGCTGCAGCGCACGCTGCAGAAGCGCTTGGAGGCGTTCCGCGAGAGGTCGACGAGCACGCCGTCGCAGTCGTCCGCCGCGCACTCGCGGAGGCGCCCGGTCTCGTCGGTCCGGACGACGTCGACGAGGGCCATCGCCGCCTCGACGAGGATTCGGTCCGCGAGGGGCGCCTCCTGCGGGGTGGCGTGCACGTGCCAGTCGAGGTCGCCGTGCCGCACGAGCCGCGGCACCGCCTGCAGCCGCGCGAGCAGCTCGTTCACGGCCTCGACCATCGCGTCGCGGTCGAGGGTCCAGAGCTGACGGAGGCGCGTGCGGGCCTGCCGCACGGCCGCGAGCTCGGCCTCGTCGCCGTCGAACCGGCCCGAGAAGCCGAAGCGCGTCATCAGCTCGGCCAGCTGGTCGGTCGTGGCGAGCTGGTCGACGCCGCTGCGGGTCGCTCGGGCGGCCGTGTTGAGGATCGTCGCGTCGAACTCCAGCACGTCTTCCGTGTCAGGGGCGAAAAGCACATTGACTCCTTACTCGCGACCAGTCTACTGTCAGGACTCATCATCCTTTAGTCCCTGACGGACACAGTGCGCCTGATGGCACAGTGCCCCTGACGAAACGAGCAGCCGTGGACCGCCGCCACCTCACGACCGGACTGATCGTCGCGGTCGTGGCCGCCGCCTCCTTCGGGGTGTCGGGCCCCTTCGTCAAGCCGCTGCTCGCCTCCGGCTGGAGCCCGGTCGCCGCCGTGGCCCTTCGCGCCCTCGTCGGGGGCGCGCTGCTCGCTCCGGTCGCCCTCGCGGCGCTGCGCCTCGACCTGCGACCGATCTGGCGGGCGCGGCGGCGCGTGCTCGGGATGGCTGTCGTCGGCGTCGCGGGCACGCAGGTGTTCTACTTCGCGGCGATCCAGCACATCCCCGTCGGCACGGCGATCCTGCTCGAGTACATGGCCCCGCTGCTGCTGGTCGCCGTCGCGTGGGTCGCGTCGCGGCGTCGGCCTGCCGGGGTCGTGCTGGTCGGCTCCGCGATCGCCGCCGCCGGGCTCGTGCTGGTCGTGTCGCCGAGCGGCGGGGGAGCGCTCGACCCGCTCGGCCTCCTGTTCGGCGTGCTCGCGATGGTCTGCTGCGCCGGCTACTTCGTCATCGCGGCGCAGCCGTCCGGCGACCTCCCTCCCGTCGCGCTGGCAGCCTCCGGCCTGCTCGTCGGGTCGGCCCTGCTCGGGCTCCTGGGCCTGACCGGGCTCGTGCCCTTCACGGCGTCGGCCGACGACGTGGTGGTGCTCGGCGGGGTCGTCGCCTGGTGGGTGCCGATGCTGGTGATCGGGGTCGTCGCCACCGCCGTCGCCTACGCGACGAGCATCACCGCGAGCTCGATGCTCGGGTCGCGCCTGGCGTCGTTCGTCGGTCTGCTCGAGGTCGCGGCCGCCGCGGCCTGGGCGTGGGTGCTGCTCGACGAGGCGCTGACCCCGTGGCAGCTCGTCGGAGGCGTCCTGATCGTCGCGGGCATCGTGGCCGTGCGGTCGGACGTCGGCTCGGACGACCCGAGCCCGGCGCCCGAGATGCTGGCGGCGGCGCCGGCTGCGGCGCCGCCGCCGGCGTCAGCTGTCGACTGACCTGCGGGCACGGGCACGGGTTCGAGTCCGGGCCCGAGCCCGCTTCCGCTTCCGCGTCCGCGTCCGCGGAGTCACTCGACCTCGGGCCAGTCGCTCGTGAGGAACGCCTCTACCGCGCGGTGGCGGAAGCTGTAGCGCGTGCCGCGATCGATGATCCCGCGCACGCGGTCGAGGCGCTGGGACGTCGGACCGGCGTCGGTCGACCTCGAGAAGCCGGCGTCGGTCGAGATGCGCGTGAGGGTGCGTTCCGTCGGGTCGAGCTTCGCCATCGCGACCACGAAGTCCCGTTCGCGCGGCGGCAGGCGCTCGAGGATCCGCTCGACGTGGGAGGTCGCCTCCGCCTCCGCCGATCGCCACCCTCGAATCGCGTCCGCTCGACTGATGACGTCTCCCGTCCCGGCGTACCAGGCGGCCTGCCCGGCGAGCTGGAAGAGGAAGGGCTCGCCGCGGCACACGTCCACGATGACCTCTGCGGCGTCGGGGGCGAGGTGGACGACGCTCACGGAGCCCTTACCGTCGGGGACCTCCCACCCCACGACGACGAACTCACGGAGAGCGCTGCGCAGGTCGTCGTCGTCGATCGGCGTCAGGACGGTCGTGGCGAAGCGCCGGCTGAAGGTCGCGCCCTTGCGTCCGGCCGAGGCCTCGGCGAAGTCGGGCAGCCCGGTCAGGTAGACGGCGATCGGGAGGGACCGCTCGACCGGGCCAAGCCCGGGAACGTCCACCTCCGTCGTGAAGGTGATCGCGTCGCCGAGGGCGATGAGCACCTGGGACAGGGCTGCCTCGTCCGTGATGTTCTGGATCTCGTCCAGGTGGATGACGACGACCGCGTCGTGGTCGATCGCCGCGTGCCCGATCTCGACCAACAGGTCCGTCAGGGCCGTGTGGGGCTCTTGGCCCTCTGCTCCGCGCAGGGAGAGGGAGACTCCGCTCAGGGCGACCGACTGCACCCGCCGCACCAGGTCGCCGATCCGGTGTTCCCGTCCTGCTGACAGCCCGGCCTTGTCGGCGAGCCGGAGGATCTCGGCCGCGAGGCGCTTGACCGGATCGGTCCCGAGCGCCAGACGGATCTGGGGCGTGACCCAGTCGCCCCGCCGGTCCGCGTCCCCGGCGATCCGTCGCACGAGGGAGGACTTGCCGAGGCCCGGCTCACCGAGGATCGTGCGGCCGCGCTCCCAGAGTCCTGCGGCGAGACGAGGCCGCAGGACGTCCTGCCAGTCGCTCAGCTGGCCCGTCCGCCCGGCCCATACGGCGGGCACGACGTCCGAGCCTGGCTGGAACGGATTGGTGACCGGAGTACGCACGTGGATAAACTTATCAGGCCGCGGCTGCTCCTTGATAAGTTTATCAATGAGCATCCGCTCGTCCGTCACTCCGCCTCGCCCGCGCCCCTCCCTTATCGGCTGACGCACCTCGCCCGCTACGCCGCCGCCGCCCCAGCCCGGGGGCCACCGCCGCACGGCACCCCCCGAAGGCGCGCCGTGCGCGCCCCCTCACTGGGGACAGCGCACCCCTTATACGGCCCTCGGCCCGTCGATAGGTTTGCTCTTGCACGGCGGAGGAGATCCGCCGGGCCGGGAGACCCGAAGTCCCTGGCCCGACGTCCACGGAGTCCGAGCCCTGCACCACCTCGCCTGCCCGCGACCGAACGAGCGGACCGACGAACGAGCCCTGATCAGAGGGCTGTTCGCCGCGCCCGGAAACGAACACCGGCCTGCCCGACGCAGGCCCCGTCCTGCTGGGAGCACCGGATGAACCGCACCGAACGCAACGCCATGGTGGTCGAGAACCTGCCGCTGGTGGGCTACCTCGTCAGCGAGGTGTGCGCCCGCGCCACCCACCTGTCGCGCGACGACCTCGCGAGCGTCGGCGCCGTCGCCCTCGTCCAGGCCGCGGACGCGTTCGACCCCACCCTCGGCATCCCGTTCGGCGCCTACGCGCGCACCCGCATCGTCGGCGCCTTCGCCGACGACATGCGCTCCGGCGACTGGGCCAGCCGCGGCACCCGCAAGCGCATCAAGGAGACGCTGTCCACGCAGGAGGCGCTGACCGCCTCCCTGGGACGCGCCCCCTCGGTCGACGAGATCGCCGGCGCCCTCGGCGTCGACCGCCAGACCGCGTCGAGCGCGCTCGCCGACGCGGCCCGCACCGTCTCGACCCTCGACGACACGGTCGCCGACCACCTCGCGGCCGACGTGCCGATGCCCGGCGACCACCTCCTCGCCAGCGAGCGCAGCCGCTACGTGCGCGCCGCGGTCGACGCCCTCCCCGAGCGCATGCGCCTCATCGTCGAGGCCGTCTACTTCGGCGACCGCACGGTCACCGAGGTCGCCGCCGAGCTCGGCATCACCCACAGCGCGGTCTCCCAGCAGCGCACGGAGGCGGTCCGCCTGCTCCGGGACGCGCTCGCGGCCCACTACGCGGACGACGAGACGGCGGACTTCGTCCCCGTGTCGAAGACGGCGCCCGCGCGCCGCAGCGCCTACCTCTCGAAGGTCGCCACGAACGCCGCCGTGGGCATCGCCCGCGCCGTGCGCGAGCCGGCCTCCGAGGGCTTCAGCGCCGCCGTCTGACGGCCCGCCAGAAAAACTTCGGCGCTCGGCTAACGAGTGCCGGCGACCGGCCGAGAGTAGCCGGTGTCAGCCCACGGACGGGCTGACGAACACCACCCAGTCACGGAAGAGGAAACACCATGGGCATGCAGATCAACACCAACCTCGCGGCGAACAACACCTACCGCAACCTGAACGCCACGCAGAACGACCTGTCGAAGAGCCTGGAGAAGCTCTCGTCGGGCCTCCGCATCAACCGTGCCGCTGACGACGCGGCCGGCCTCGCGATCTCCGAGGGCCTGCGCTCGCAGGTCGGCGGACTGACCGTCGCCGCACGCAACGCCCAGGACGGCATCTCGGTCGTCCAGACCGCTGAGGGTGGCCTCACCGAGGTCCACTCGATCCTCCAGCGTGTCCGTGACCTCGCCGTGCAGTCGGGCAACGACTCGAACAACGCGCAGGCTCGTGACGCGATCTCGACCGAGGCCGCGGCCCTGGGCGAGGAGCTGACGCGCATCTCGGCGTCGACCAACTTCAACGGAACGGCGCTGCTCGACGGCAAGACGTCGCTGACCTTCCAGGTCGGCGCTGGCTCCGTCGCTGCCGCCGACCAGATCACGGTCGACCTCAAGGGTGCGGACATCCCCGCGATCGCGAAGATCGTCACCGACATCGCCGCGCAGGCTGCGACGACGCCGGCGGCGGGTGGAGCAGGCACTGCTGGTCTGAAGAGCGCGGCTGACGCGCTCGAGGCCATCAAGGCCATCGACACCGCCATCGCGACGGTCTCCACCGAGCGCTCCAAGCTCGGTGCCGTGCAGAACCGCTTCGAGCACTCCATCGCGTCGACCAACGTCGCCAAGGAGAACCTCACGGCGGCCGGTTCGCGCATCCGCGACGTCGACATGGCGGAGGAGATGGTCAAGTACACGCGATCCAACGTCCTCAGCCAGGCCGGCCAGGCGATGCTCGCACAGGCGAACCAGAGCACCCAGGGCGTGCTGTCGCTCCTCCGCTAGTCGTCACCGACCGGCGGATGACCGGCTCCCGATCCCAGCGGGGGCCTGACACCACCTGAGCTCGGCTCCTCCGGGAGCGAACGGTTCACGACCGGTGGTCGGGACGCAGCAGCTGATCCTCTGCGTCCCGGCCCTCGGTCATCCCGAGCAGCATCCCCAGCGTCATCCCGAGCGTCGACGACGACCTCGCTGGCACCTCCCGCAGCACCGCACCACCCACTGACCCCCTGCATCCCGCGGTCTCCTCCGCACCTCCTCAGCTCGCCCGTCCTCGTCCCCGAAGGAGCACCCGATGGCCTCGTTCGGCATCGACGGCCTCGTCTCGGGGCTCGACACCACCACGCTGATCAACGGCCTGATGGCGGCGGAGGCGGTGCCCCAGACGATCCTGAAGAACAAGGCGACCGCGAACCAGGCGTTGGTCACGGCGCTCCAGGGCCTCAACACGAAGGTCGCCGAGCTGGCGACGCTCGCGACGAAGACGGCGAAGGCCGACTCGCTCGCCGCCTTCACCGCGAGCAGCACCTCGAAGGACGTCACGGCCACGACGACCGCCACCGCGCTGCCCGGCTCGATCGACTTCACGGTCGGCTCCACGGCGCAGGCGAAGAGCGGCGTCACCGCCGCGATGACCGCCTGGCCCACGTCGCCCGCGACGCTGACGTTCACGTCGGCCGCCGGCAAGGCGGTGGAGGTGACCAGCGCCTCCTCGTCGCTCGACGACCTCGTGCGCGCCGTCAACACGTCGGAGGCGGGCGTCAAGGCCGTCAAGGTCGCGTCCGGCAAGGACGCCGACGGCACCGTCACGTACCGCCTGCAGCTCACCTCCGCGACGACCGGCGCCGCGGGCGGCTTCTCGGTGCACCAGGGCACGGCCGCCGAGGTCGCCGCCGGCACCGCCCCCGACCTGCTCGCCGCTCCCGGCGCCGCCGTCGTCAAGCAGGCGCGCGACGCCTCCGTCACCCTCTGGGCCGGCACCGCCGCCGAGCAGGTCGTGACGAGCGCGACCAACACCTTCGCCGACCTGCTGCCCGGCGTCTCGGTCACCGTCACGGCGCCGAGCACCGACCCCGTCACGCTCACCGTCGCCCGCGACGGCGCCGCCTCGTCGAAGGTCGCCTCCGACCTCGTGTCGGGGCTGAACGGGATCCTCTCGCTCATCGCCTCGAAGAGCGCGACGTCGACCTCGACCAGCGCCTCCGGGGCCGTGACGGTCACGTCGGGCACCTTCACGGGCAGCTCGACGACGCGCGACGTCGTGCAGAAGCTGACCACGGCGATGTCGTCGCCGATCGGGGGCGTCTCGCCCTCGAGCATCGGCATCTCGATCACGAAGACCGGCGCGTTCGAGTTCGACGAGGCCAAGTTCTCCGCCGCGCTCGCGGCCGACCCCGTGAAGGTGCAGGCAGCCCTCTCCGAGATCGCCGGCCGCGTCGAGGCCGCTGCGACGAGCTCGTCCGACAAGCGCGACGGCAGCCTGACGAAGATCATCACCGGCCAGCAGTCGGTCGTGAAGGACCTCACCGCCCAGATCGCGAACTGGGACGACCGGCTGTCGTCGCGTCGCACCCAGCTCCAGAAGACCTACACCGCCCTCGAGGTCGCGCTCAGCTCGCTCACCGCGCAGCAGAGCTGGCTGAGCAGCCAGATCTCGAGCCTGAGCAAGAGCAGCTGATGGACGCCACCTCCTTCGCGGCGTTCGCCGCCGCCTCCCAGCCCACCGCCGTCGTCCAGCGCCAGCGGTCGGAGTACGCCGAGCAGGCCGTGCTCTCGGCGACGCCCGTCCAGCTCGTCACGATGCTCTACGACCGCCTGCTGCTCGACCTCGCCCGTGCCGAGAAGGCCCAGGTCGGCCAGGAGTGGGCGGCCGCGTCCGAGCAGCTGCTGCACGCCCAGGCGATCATCGCCGAGCTCACCTCGTCGCTGCGCGTCGACGTGTGGGACGGCGGCGAGGGCCTGCTGGCGCTCTACGGCTACACCTCGACGGCGCTGGTGAACGCGAACGTGCACCGCGACGTGGCCCTGACCCGCGAGGTCACCGGGCTGCTCGAGCCGCTCCGCCAGGCGTGGCACGAGGCGGCGACGTCGCTCGGCGGCGGGGTGGCCGGCGGCGCCGGGGCGCCGGCGTCGACCGGTGCTGGTGCCGCTGCT
>NZ_CAUPYL010000130.1:0-7583 GCF_963515265.1 uncultured Frigoribacterium sp. | reverse complement strand
GCGCCCGACCGGGTCGCCGTCGACGGCGTCTCCCTCGAGCTGCGCGCGGGCGAGACCCTCGGCCTGGTGGGCGCCTCCGGGAGCGGCAAGACGACGACCGCGCGCCTCCTGCTCGGCCTGGACGTCCCCGACGCCGGCACGGTCCAGCTGCTGGGCGAGCCGTGGGCGCCCCTGCGCGAGCGGGACCGCCGTGCCCGGCGACCGCTGCTCGGCTCGATCTACCAGGACCCGGCGAGCTCGTTCGACCCCCGGCTGCCGGTGGGCAGGCTCCTGGCCGACGCGCTGACGGGCGGCGACCGCACGCGCGTCCGCGGCGACGCCCTGCGTCGCGACGTGGTGGCGCTGCTCGACCGGGTCGGGCTCGCGGCCGACCTGGCCGGCCGGGGCACCGCCTCCTTGTCGGGAGGTCAACGGCAGCGCGTGGCGATCGCCCGCGCCCTGGCCGCGCGCCCGAGGGTCGTCGTCTGCGACGAGCCGGTGTCGGCCCTCGACGTCTCGGTGCAGGCCCAGGTGCTCGACCTGCTCGACGACCTGCAGCGCGAGGAGGGCCTGGCCTACCTCCTCATCTCGCACGACCTCGACGTCGTCGGCCACATGGCGGACCGCGTCGCGGTGATGCAGCACGGGCGGGTCGTCGAGCAGGGGCGCACGGCCGAGGTGTTCGCGGCTCCCCGGCACGAGCACACGCGCGCCCTGCTCGCGGCGCGCCCCTAGCGCGGGGCGCCGCGCCGCGCCGCTGCCCCGACACCCTCGGGAACCGCGGAGACCCCTCGGCGCGCACGCGGGTGCGCGCGGGTCCGAGGGGTCTCGACGTGACGGTGCGTGCGGAGGCGCTAGGCCCTCGTGGACACCTCGTCGTCGGCCGGCGGGCGGACGACCTGGATCGGCCCCGACTCGGCGAACGCGAGCGCCCACTCCGACTTCGACACGTCGCTCGACTCGTCGGAGTACGCGGCGATCAGCTCCTGGGCCTCGGCGTCGGTGGCGACGGACGGGCCCGAGCCGAGCAGCGGCTCGTTGGCCGTCTCCTTCGTGAACGAGACCGCGACGAGGCCGATCACCGCGGCGGCCATCAGGTAGAACGCGGGGATGTCGTGGGCCCAGCCGAAGCCGCGGCCCTCTGCCCAGACGACCAGCGCCTCCGTCGCGAGGGGGGTGGTCCCGCCGAACAGCGACACCGACACGTTGAACGCGATCGCGAGGGCGCCGTAGCGGATGATCGTCGGGAACAGCGCGGGCAGCGTCGAGGGCATCGTGGACGTGAAGGTGACGAGCACGAGGCCGAGCACGAGCAGGCCCGCGAACGACAGCACGCCGTTCTCGCTCTGCACCATGCGGAGCGCCGGGAACGACAGCACCAGGAACCCGATGCAGCCGGCGAAGAGCACCGGCCGGCGACCGAAGCGGTCGCTGAGCCGCCCGCCGAACGTGATGACGAGCATCATCAGCACCATCACCACGATGATGAACAGGAGCCCGCTCGTCGCGTCGCGGCCGAGGGTGTTGGTCAGGTAGGTCGGCATGTACGACAGCAGCATGTAGTCCGTCACGTTGAAGACCAGCACGAGGCCGACGCAGACGATGAGCGCACGCCAGTTCTCGCGGAACAGCGTGAGGAACGGGACCTTCTGGTGCTCGCGCTCCGACGCCTCCGCCTGCTGCTTCTGGAACGCCGGGGTCTCCTCCAGCTTGAGGCGCAGGTAGAGGCCGATCAGGCCGAGCGGACCGGCGACGATGAACGGGATGCGCCAGCCCCAGCCGAGGAGCGCCTCCTCGCTCAGGCCGAGCTGCAGGGCGGTCACGAGGGAGGCGCCGAGCACGTAGCCGCCGAGGGTGCCGAACTCGAGCCACGAGCCCATGAAGCCGCGGCGCTTGTCGGGCGAGTACTCGGCGATGAAGGTCGCGGCGCCGCCGTACTCGCCGCCGGTCGAGAAGCCCTGCAGGAGGCGCGCCAGCAGCAGCAGGATCGGGGCCCAGATGCCGATGGTCGCGTACGACGGGATGAGGCCGATCGCCAGGGTGCCCGCGGCCATCAGGATCATGGTCATGGCGAGCACCTTCTGCCGGCCGATCCGGTCGCCGAGCGGACCGAAGAACGCGCCGCCGATCGGGCGGACCACGAAGGCCGCCGTGAAGGTGCCGAAGGTGAAGAGGATGTTGAGCGCGTCGTTCCCGGGCGGGAAGAAGACCTGCGCGATGGTCGTGGTGATGTAGGCGTAGACACCGAAGTCGAACCACTCCATGGCGTTGCCGAGCGCGGCGGCGCTGACGGCGCGCTTGAGCATCGACTCCTCGACGACGGTGACGTCGTCCGTGGTGAGCTCGCGGCGTGCGGCCTTCGGGCTGTTCTCGCGGGCGTCGTTCTTGCGTAGGGCCATGTGTCGGGATACCTCCGGGTGGTCGGACGGAGCGCGACCACGGTGTCGGGCAAAACCGGACGAGGCTAACAGAGACCGGCATGTCAGATCCAGTGCAGTGCTCGCAACAGTGCCCTGACCGCATCTTTCCACGGCAGCGGCCACGACGCCTCCTGCACGCCCGCCCTGCCGCCGCCCCCGGCCGCCGTCCCGGCCGCGCGTACACTGGGGCAGTCCCACAACCAGGCGCCTCCCCACCGACACGGCGCCGCCCACAGAACCGGAGCAGCCCATGACGTCACCGATGCCCGAGAAGCCCGCCCTCGAGGGGCTGGAGGCCCGCTGGGGCCAGGTCTGGGAAGAGTCGGGCACCTACCGGTTCGACCGCGACCAGGCGACCCGCGCCTCCGTGTTCTCGATCGACACCCCGCCGCCGACCGCGTCGGGCAGCCTGCACATCGGCCACGTCTTCAGCTACACGCACACCGACGTCAAGGCCCGGTTCGAGCGCATGCGCGGCGCCAGCGTCTTCTACCCGATGGGCTGGGACGACAACGGCCTGCCGACCGAGCGTCGCGTGCAGAACTTCTACGGGGTGCGCTGTGACCCGTCGCTCCCCTACGACGCGTCCTTCACGCCGCCGTTCGAGGGCGGCGACGGCAAGTCGGCCAAGGCCGCCGACCAGGTGCCGATCTCGCGCCGCAACTTCGTCGAGCTCTGCGAGCGCCTCACCATCGAGGACGAGAAGCAGTTCGAGGACGTCTGGCGCAAGCTCGGCCTCTCCGTCGACTGGACGCAGAGCTACCGCACCATCGACGACCGGTCGCAGGCGATGGCACAGAAGGCGTTCCTCCGCAACCTCGCCCGCGGCGAGGCCTACCAGGCCGACGCGCCCACCCTGTGGGACGTCACCTTCCGCACCGCGGTCGCGCAGGCCGAGCTGGAGGACAAGGAGGTGCCGGGCGCGTACCACAAGCTCGCCTTCCACCGCACCGACGGCGAGGGCGACGTGCTGATCGACACGACGCGTCCCGAGCTGCTCCCCGCCTGCGTCGCCCTCGTCGCGCACCCCGACGACGAGCGCTACCAGGCCCTCTTCGGCACCACCGTGCGCTCACCGCTCTTCGACGTCGAGGTCCCCGTGGTGGCGCACCACCTCGCCCAGCCCGACAAGGGCTCGGGCATCGCCATGGTCTGCACCTTCGGCGACACGAACGACGTGGTGTGGTGGCGCGAGCTGCAGCTGCCGAACCGTGCCGTGATCGGCTTCGACGGCCGCTTCGTCAGCGAGGCCCCCGCCGCGATCGAGTCGGAGGCGGGCCGCGAGGCCTACGCCCAGCTCGCCGGCAAGACGGTCTTCAGCGCGAAGGCCGCCGTCGTCGAGCAGCTGACCGCCTCGGGCGAGCTGGTCGGCGAGATCAGGAAGATCTCGCACCCCGTCAAGTTCTTCGAGAAGGGCGACAAGCCGCTCGAGATCGTCTCGACGCGCCAGTGGTACATCGTCAACGGCGCCCGCGACGAGGCCCTGCAGCAGTCGCTGCTCGAGCGCGGCCGCGAGGTCGGGTTCCACCCCGACTTCATGCGCGTGCGCTACGAGAACTGGGTCAACGGCCTGAACGGCGACTGGCTCATCTCGCGCCAGCGCTTCTTCGGCGTGCCGCTGCCCGTCTGGTACCCCCTCGACGCCGACGGCAACCCCGTCTTCGACGACGTCATCGTGCCCGACGAGGCGTCGCTGCCCGTCGACCCGTCGAGCGACCCGGCGCCCGGCTACGACGAGTCGCAGCGCGGCGTGCCCGGCGGGTTCCAGGGCGAGCTCGACGTGATGGACACCTGGGCGACCTCCTCGCTCACGCCCCAGCTCGCCGGCGGCTGGGAGGCCGACCCCGGGCTGTTCGAGCTCGTGTTCCCGTACTCCCTGCGACCGCAGGGCCAGGACATCATCCGCACCTGGCTGTTCTCGACCGCCCTCCGGTCGCAGCTCGAGCACGGCACCGTGCCGTGGACGGACGCCTCGATCTCGGGCTTCATCGTCGACCCGGACCGCAAGAAGATGTCGAAGTCGAAGGGCAACGTGGTGACGCCCGCCGCGATGCTCGACGACCACGGCTCCGACGCGGTCCGCTACTGGGCCGCCTCCAGCCGACTCGGCACCGACGCGGCCTTCGACCCGCAGAACCCGAAACAGATCAAGATCGGCCGACGTCTGGCGATCAAGGTGCTGAACGCGGCCAAGTTCGTGTACTCGTTCGAGTTGCCGTCGGGCGAGTTCTCGATCACCGAGCCGCTCGACCGCGACCTGCTCGCGTCGTTCGCCGCGGTCGTCGACACCGCGACCGAGGCGCTCGAGGGCTACGACCACGCCCGCGCCCTCGAGGTCACCGAGAAGTTCTTCTGGACCTTCTGCGACGACTACCTCGAGCTCGTCAAGGAGCGCGCGTACGGGGCGACCACGCCCGCCGAGCAGGCCTCGGCCGTGCTCGCCCTGCGCACGACGATCGACGGCCTGCTGCGCCTGCTGGCGCCGTACCTGCCGTTCGCGACGGAGGAGGTGTGGTCGTGGACGCACGACGACTCCGTGCACCGCGCCTCCTGGCCGACCGCCGCCGAGCTCGGCGAGGTGGGCGCGCCGACCGGCCTGCTCGGCCTCGTCGGCGAGGCGCTGATCGGCGTCCGCCGGGCGAAGTCCGACGCGAAGGCCTCGCAGAAGACGCCGGTCGTCTCGGCGACGATCTCGGCCCCGGCCGCGCAGCTCGAGGTGCTCCGCGGGGCGGCCTCCGACCTGGCCGCCGTGGGCAAGATCCAGTCGCTGGACTTCGTCGAGGGCGAGTCTCTGGCCGTGACCGCGATCGAGCTGGGCGAGCTGCCGGAGGCCCCTGTGGCCGCCGGCGCCCCGACCCCGGCTGCGGGCGCCTGATGCAGCTCGGCACGCGCTGGAGCGTGGGAGGTGCGGCTCCGGCCAGCCTCCCCGCCCCCGTGCTCGGCGCGGTCGCCCAGGTCGAGCGCGAGCTCGCCGACGAGGGCGTCGACGCGTCGTCCTGGCGCTGGACGCTCACGTACCTCGAGCACCGACCCGTCGTCGAGCTCGACGACGGCACGGTGATCCGCGTGGACGCCGTCACGGGCGAGGCACGCGTGCACGCCCCGGACGACGTCCCCGACGAGGACTGACCCGGCCTCGCCCGCCGCGCGACCGCTCCCCTGCGCGCGCCTCCCGCACCACCCCGTAATTTGAGAGGGATCCGCCCCGCCGGGCCCGGTCTGCCCCGCAGACCGCCCCCGCGGCCGCGGATCCCTCTCGCTTTGCGCCCCCGCGCCCCTGGCCCTCCGCACATGCCGACCGCTGAGCCCGCGCGGCGCCTTCGATACCCGGATCTTCCGCTATCGGAGGGCACTCGGTCGGCATCTGCGGGACAGCTCGCCGAGATTCGGGCTCAGGCTCGGGCGACGATCTCGCCGTGCGGCATGAGCAGCCACCCGTCGGGCGCGTCCCGCCACGCGCGCCACGCGTCCGCGATCGCGTGCAGCTCGGCGTCGGTCGCGACCCCCTTCGCGATGGCGTCCCCGTGGAACGCGGACTCCGTCGCGCGCGACGCCCAGCTGTCGCCCCACCAGGTGCGCTCCTCGTCCGAGGCGAAGCACCACGAGGAGGCGGTGCTCACGACCGCCTCGAGGCCGGCCTCGAGCGCCCAGCCCTTGAGGCGCCTCCCGGCGTCGGGCTCTCCGCCGTTGCCGCGGTGCACCTGCTGGTAGACGTCCATCCACCGGTCGAGGCCGGGCGACTCCGGTGCCCAGACGGTGCCGTGGTAGTCGACCTCGCGTGCGGCGACGACTCCCCCGGGCCGCGCGACCCGCCGCATCTCCCGAAGCGCCCCGACGGGATCCGCCACGTGCTGGAGCACCTGGTGCGCGTGCACGACGTCGAACGTGTCGTCGTCGAACGGCAGCTCGTACAGGTCGGCCGTGACGAACTCGACGTTCTCCAGGCCTCGCTCGGCTGCGAGCCCGGCGGCCTGCGCGACGATCCCGGCCGCAGCGTCGACCCCGACGGCGCGCCCCGGGGCGAGCCGCTCGGCGAGGTCGACGGTGATCGTGCCCGGCCCGCACCCGACGTCGAGCAGCGACAGCCCGGGACGCAGGTGCGGCACGAGGTAGGCGGCGCTGTTCTCGACCGTGCGCCACGCGTGGCTCCGCAGCACGCTCTCGTGGTGCCCGTGGGTGTAGGTCGCACGCGGTGCGGTGGGTCCGCCCGGTGCGGTCGGCTCGCGCCGTGTGGTCGGTTCGCTCATGTGCCCGACCCTAGCGAGCCTCCTAGTGTGGGCGGATGACGAACCCGTTCCTCGAGCCGAGCTCCCTGCCGTACGCGCTGCCTCCCTTCGCCGAGATCACGGACGGCGACTGGCTGCCCGCCTTCGAGGCCGGCCTCCAGCAGCAGAGGGCCGAGCTGGAGGCGATCGCGACGGACCCGGCCGAGCCGACGTTCGCCAACGTCCTCGAGGCGCTCGAGCGCAGCGGACAGATCCTCGCCCGCGTCGAGCACGCGTTCTTCGACAAGGCGTCGAGCGACTCGAACGACGTCACGGACGCCCTCGAGCTCGAGCTGGCCCCGCGGCTCGCCGAGCACGCCGACGCGATCCGCCTCGACCCACGACTGTGGCGACGCCTGGATGCCCTGCACGCGCGACGCGACCAGCTCGACCTCACGGCCGAGCAGCGTTACCTGCTCGAGCGCACGGTCGCCGACTTCGTCCGTGCCGGCGCCGCGCTGGGCGACGACGACAAGGAGGCGCTGCGTCAGCTGAACCAGGAGCTCTCGACCCTGACCACCCGTTTCGAGAAGGCGCTGCTGGCCGACACGAACGACCTCGCGGTCGTCGTGCGCGACCCTGCCGAGCTGCGCGGCCTCACCGAGGGCCAGCTCGGGGCGGCAGCCGAGGCGGCACGGGAGCGCGGGCTCGAGGACGCCTGGGTCGTCTCGCTCGTGCTGCCCACCGGGCACCCGCTGCTGGCGTCGCTCGACGACCCGGCGCTGCGGGAGCGCGTGATGGCCGCTTCCCGGTCGCGCGGGCGACGGGGCGGTGAGCACGACACCCGGGCGCTCGTGCTCGAGATCGCTCGGCTCCGGGCCCGGCGCGCCGTCCTGCTCGGGTTCCCGGACCACGCCTCGTGGGTGACGGCGGGCGAGACGGCCGGCAGCCCGGCAGCCGTCGCCGACCTGCTCGGCCG
>NZ_CAUPYL010000129.1:0-7609 GCF_963515265.1 uncultured Frigoribacterium sp. | reverse complement strand
CGGCTACGCGCCGGGGGCCGTGGCGGCCGCGGCCGCGCGCGCCGCAGCCGGCACGGCGTCGAGGATCCGCGACACCGTCGCGTCGTCGTGCGCGGCGGTGACGAACCACGCCTCGTACACCGAGGGAGGCAGGGCCACCCCCGAGTCGAGCATCGAGTGGAAGAACGCCGGGTACCGCCAGGTCTGCTGTGCCCGCACGTCGTCGTAGTCGCGCGGCGGGGTCGCCGTGAAGGCGAACGAGAACAGCGAGCCCGCGTGCTGCACGGCGTGCTCGACGCCCTCGGCCGACAGGGCCGCGGAGACCTCGTGCGACAGCGTGTCGGCGACGGCGTCGAGCCGGGCGTAGACCTCCGGGGTCGCCAGGCGCAGGGTCGCGATGCCCGCCGCGACGGCGACGGGGTTCCCGCTCAGCGTGCCGGCCTGGTACACCGGGCCGGTCGGGGCCAGGAAGTCCATCACCTCGGCGCGGCCGCCGAGCGCGGCGAGGGGCATGCCGCCGCCGATCACCTTGCCGAAGGTGACGAGGTCGGGCTGCCAGCCGGCGCCGTCGGGCACGACCTTCGACGCCTCGAGGCCCCACCAGCCGGCCGGGCCGACGCGGAAGCCCGTGAGCACCTCGTCGACGATCAGCAGCGCGCCGTGGCGGCTCGTGATCTCGGACAGGCTGCGGTTGAAGCCGCGGTCGGGCGCGACCACTCCCATGTTGGCGGCGGCCGCCTCCACGATGACCGCCGCGATGCGGGGGCCGTGCTCGTCGAACACGGCGCGCACGGCGTCGAGGTCGTTGTAGGGCAGCACCAGCGTCTGGGCCGCCGTCTCGGCGGTGATGCCGGCCGAGCCGGGCATCGACAGCGTGGCGACGCCGGACCCGGCCTCGGCCAGGAGCGAGTCGGAATGGCCGTGGTAATGGCCGGCGAACTTCACGAGCAGGTCGCGACCGGTGTAGCCGCGGGCCAGGCGGATGGCCGTCATCGTGGCCTCGGTGCCGGTCGACACCATGCGGATCTTGCCGATCGGGCGGGCGTCGCCGACGGCCACGCGCTCGCGCACCAGCTCGGCGAGCTCGGTCTCGGCGGGCGTCGACGCGCCGAAGGACAGGCCACGGGCCGCGGCCTCCTGCACGGCGCGCACCACCTCGGGGTGGGCGTGCCCGAGGATCGCGGGGCCCCACGAGGCCACCAGGTCGACGTACTCGCGCCCCTCGGCGTCGGTCACGTGCGGCCCCTTAGCCCCCACGAGGAACCGGGGCGTGCCCCCGACGCTGCCGTAGGCGCGCACCGGGGAGTTCACCCCGCCCGGGATCGACTGCTTCGCGCGGGTGAAGAAGTGCTCGTTGGCGTGGTCGCCCATCAGATGTCTCCCTTGCGCAGGCGGGTGGCCAGCTCGGTGGCCCAGTAGGTGAGGATCGCGTCGGCACCGGCGCGCTTGATCGACAGCACGCTCTCGTACGACGCGGCGTCGAGGTCGATCCAGCCGTTCGCGGCGGCGGCGTGCATCATCGAGTACTCGCCGCTGATCTGGTAGGCCCAGACGGGCACCGGGCTCATCGCCGCGGTCTCGGCCAGCACGTCGAGGTAGCTCATCGCCGGCTTCACCATGACGATGTCCGCGCCCTCGGCGATGTCGAGCTCGACCTCGCGGATGCCCTCGCGACCGTTGGCCGCGTCCTGCTGGTAGGTGCGCCGGTCGCCGACGAGCGTCGACTGCACCGCCTCGCGGAACGGGCCGTAGAAGGCCGAGGCGTACTTGGCCGCGTAGGCGAGCAAGGCCGTGCCGCCGAAGCCGGCGTCGTCGAGGGCCTCGCGGGCCGAGCCGATCTGGCCGTCCATCATGCCGCTCATGCCGATCAGCTGCGAGCCGGCCTCGGCCTGCACGATCGCCATCTCGTCGTAGCGGACCAGCGTCGCGTCGTTGTCGACCGAGCCGTCGGCGGCCAGCACGCCGCAGTGGCCGTGGTCGGTGAACTCGTCGAGGCAGAGGTCGGTCTGCACGACGAGGGCGCCCTGCGCCGCGTCGACCGCCACGCGCGTGCCGACGTTGAGGATGCCCTCGGGGTCGGTGGCGCCCGACCCGACCGCGTCCTTCTCGAGGGGCACGCCGAACAGCATGACGCCTCCCACCCCGGCCGCGGCCGCCTCCTCGACGGCACGCGGCAGGCTCGAGAGGCTGTGGTGCACCACGCCCGGCATCGAGCTGATGGCGACGGGCTCGTCGATGCCCTCGCGCACGAACATCGGCAGCACGAGGTCGGCCGGGTGCAGCCGCGTCTCGGCGGTCAGGCGGCGGAGGGCAGGGGTGGCGCGCAGCCGGCGGGGCCGCACGCGGGGGAACTGGGACATGGTCCTTCTCGGGTCGTCGATGGTCGTCGATGTCGGGGCCCCGGCACGGTCGAGCCGAGGAGGCGCGGTGCGGGCACCGCGGGAGGGTCGCGTCAGCGTCCCCCTCCGTGCGCGTCGTCGAGGTCGGCCGTGCCGCCCGCGACGGCGTTCTCGACCACCGCCTCCACCAGGGCCGCGGCGGAGCGCGTCTCGGCGATGAGGTGGACGGGCAGCCCGGCCGCACGGGCGTCGAACGCCGTGCGCGGGCCGATGCAGGCCACGACCGTGCTCTCGGGCAGGGGCGCCAGCTGGGCGGCGATCTGCCGTGCGACGCTGCCCGAGGTGACGAGCAGCACGCTGATGTCGCCGGAGGCGACGTCGCGCACCACGTCGTCGGTGACGGGCACGCCGACGGTGCGGTACGCCGAGACGAACTCGGCGTCGAAGCCCCGGGCGGACAGGCCGGCGACCAGGGTCGGCTCGGCGATGTCGGACTGGGGCACGAGCACGCGCCCGGCGACGAGCTCCGACGGCCACTCCTTGACGAGGCCGCGGGCGGAGTTGTCGCCCTCGGGGACGAAGTCGACGTGGTAGCCGGCCAGCGTCAGCGCCGCGGCGGTCGTCTCTCCGACGGCCGCGATGCGCGTCGCGGGGATGGGCCGGATCCCGTTGCCGACGAGCACGTCGACGGTCGTGGCGCTGGTGACGACGAGCCACTCGTAGACGCCCGCCTTCAGTCGCCCCAGCGCGGCGGCGAGCAGCTCGGGCGTCTCGGCGGGCGCGAAGTTGATGAGCGGCGCGATCACGGGTGCCGCGCCGTACGACCGGAGGGACGCCGACACGCCGTCGCCCCACTTGCCGCCCCGCGGCACGAGGACGCGCACGCCCTTGAGCGGCTTGGCGGCGGTCACGACGCGCTCCCCAGGGGGTCCCCGCCCGCGGGCCCCCCGCCGATCGGCGCGAGCTCGGCCGCGCCGAGCTCGAGCAGCTCGTCGACGACGCGGCCGGCCACCTCGTGGACGTCCGCGAGCTGGGCCGTGACGGGCCCCTCCTCGAGCGAGACCGCGTGCGACGAGCTGATGCGGCGCGAGCCGTCGGGGCTGTAGACCGTGGCGCTGAGCAGCAGCAGGCCGGCGTCGACGACGGCGGTCGCGCCGATGGGCGCCGAGCAGCCCGCCTCGAGCCCGGCGAGCACCTCGCGCTCGGCGGTGACGACGAGACGGGTCTCGACGTGCTCGATCGCGCGGAGCCCGCGGGCCAGCTCGTCGCTGGGGTCGCCCTCGCGCACCTCGACGGCGAGCGCGCCCTGGCCGGGGGCGCTGGGCCACGGGCCGAGGCCGAGCAGGTCGGTCACCGAGGTCGAGCGGCCGAGGCGGCCCAGGCCGGCCGCGGCGAGCACGACGGCGTCCAGGTCGTCCTCGAGCCGACGGAGGCGGGTGTCGACGTTGCCGCGGATCGGCACGACCTCGAGGTCGGGACGTCGCGCGAGCAGCTGGGCGACACGACGGGGCGAGCCGGTGCCGACCTTCGCGCCCTGCGGCAGCGTCTCGAGGGTGAGGCCGTCACGGGCGCAGAGCGCGTCGCGGGCGTCGGCCCGGCCCGGGATCGCCCCGATGTGCAGACCCGGGTGGGAGGCGGTGGGCAGGTCCTTGAGGGAGTGCACCAGCACGTCGCACTCGTCGGCGAGCAGCGCCTCGCGCAGCGCGCTCGCGAACACGCCCGTGCCGCCGAGCGAGAGCGACTCGCCCGTCGCCTGGGTGCGGTCGCCCTCGGTGTGCACGCGGACGAGCTCGACGTCGTGGCCGGTCGCGGCCGCGAGGCGCTCCGCGACCGTGGTGGACTGCGCGACGGCCAGCGCGCTGGCCCGGGTGCCTACTCGGAGTGTCGCCACGCTCCTACGGCACCAATCCCGAGACGGCGGGCTTGAACCCGAGGCGCACGTTCTCGCAGCAGCCCGGACGGCACACGTCGTACCAGGGCCCGATGTCGGTGAGGTGCGGGCGGTCGTCGACGGGGGTGCCCTCGACACGCTCGAGGACGAGGTCGACGAGGCCGGTCACGTAGTTCGGGTCGATGCCGGGGGTGGGGGTGCGCGTGGCCCAGAAGCCGTTCTTCTCGCTGGTCTCGAGCGCCTCCTCGTCGAGGTCCCACATGACCTCCATGTGGTCGCTCACGAAGCCGAGCGGCACGATGACGACGGCGCGCGTCGGGCCGCCGGCGAGGTCGTCGATGGCGTCGTTGATGTCGGGCTCGAGCCACGGCATCGAGGGCGGGCCGCTGCGCGACTGGTAGACGAGCTGCCACGGCACGGTCGTGCCGCCGCCGGCGGGCAGGTCGAGCCCGAGACCGGCCTCGGCCGCGGCCATGACGACCTCGGCGACGGCCTTGTGCTGCGCCGCGTACGCGCCCTCGTCGTCGAAGCCGCGCGCCTCGGGACCGCTGCGGGCGGCGTCGGTCGACGGGATCGAGTGCGTCGCGAAGAGCACCTGCACCTCGGTCGCGAGGTCGAGGTCGGCGTTCTCGGCCCGGGCCTTCTCGAGGCCCTCGCGGACGCCGTCGATGAACGGCTGGACGAAGCCGGGGTGGTCGAAGAACTGACGCACCTTGTCGATCATGATCTTGCCCTCGAGCCCGGTGGCCTCGAGCGCCATCGCGAAGTCCTCGCGGTACTGGCGGCACGAGCTGTAGGACGAGTAGGCGCTCGTCGCGACCGCGATGAGCTTGGTGAAGCCGCGCTCGTCGGCCTCGCGCACGGCGTCGGCCATGTACGGGTCCCAGTTGCGGTTGCCCCAGATCACGGGCAGGTCGATGCCGCGCCGCGACAGCTCGCCCTCGAGGGCGACCTTGAGCTCGCGGTTGTGCTGGTTGATGGGGCTGACGCCGCCGAAGTGGCGGTAGTGCGTCGCCACCTCCTCCAGGCGCTCCTCGGGGATGCCGCGGCCGCGCGTGACGTTGCGGAGGAACGGGATGACGTCGTCCTGGCCCTCGGGCCCGC
Source organism: uncultured Frigoribacterium sp. (assembly GCF_963515265.1). Classification (NCBI taxonomy): domain Bacteria; kingdom Bacillati; phylum Actinomycetota; class Actinomycetes; order Micrococcales; family Microbacteriaceae; genus Frigoribacterium; species uncultured Frigoribacterium sp. The sequence goes on along the minus strand of NZ_CAUPYL010000129.1, from coordinate 2,296 downwards.
CGAAGCCGGCGAGGAGGATCGCGTCGTAGTCGGTGGGCACGCTGACGTGCTCGGGCCCCTGCGCGGCGGCGGGGGTGGCAGCCCGGACGAGCTGGCCGTTGGTGATGCCGGTGGTGTCGGTCACGACAGGACCTCGATGATCTCGGTGGTGGTGATGCGACGGCCCGTGTAGAACGGGATCTCCTCGCGGACGTGTCGGCGGGCCTCGGTGTAGCGGAGGTCGCGCATGAGGTCGACGAGCTGGACGAGCTCGGGAGCCTCGAGGGCCAGGATCCACTCGTAGTCGCCGAGGGAGAAGCTGGCCACCGTGTTCGTGAGCACGGCGCGGTGCTCGGAGCCCTGCTTGCCGTGGTCGGCGAGCATCTGACGGCGCTCGGCCTCGGGCAGCAGGTACCACTCGTAGCTGCGGACGAACGGGTAGACCGTGAGCCACGCCTCGGGCTCCTTGCCGCGCATGAACGCGGGGCTGTGGCTCCGCGAGAACTCGGCGTCGCGGTGCATGCCCATGGCGTTCCAGGTCGGCAGCAGGCCGCCGAGGACGTCGGTGCGCAGGAGGCGGCGGTACGCCGACTGGATCGCCTCGGGGACCTCGCCGTGCAGCCAGATCATCACGTCGGCGTCGGCGCGGAGGGCGCTGACGTCGTAGAAGCCACGGACGACCACGCCCTCGGAGGCGAGGGAGTCGACGAGCTCGTCGAGCTGCGCGACGTCCTCGTGCTCGGGGGCGTACGGGTTCTGGGGATCGCGGCGGAGCACTGCCCAGAGGGTGTACCCGAGGCGCTCGGCGCCGGGTCGCTCGGCAGGAAGGGAATCGGACGTCGGCAGCTCGGGGACTGGCGAGTCGGCGCTGTGACTCATGGGGCCATTCTCCACCTGTGCGGGCTGGGAGCCCAACCAGGTTGCGACGTCGTCGAGCGATCTCCGGCCGACCGCCCGGGGGCCGTCGGACGGGGCCGTCGGACGGGCGGTCGCGCAGGGGCCGTCGCGCAGGGACCGTCGGGCGGGCTCGCAGCCCGCCTCCCGGTCAGCGCGACCGGACGGCCGCGACGACGACGCCCGCGAGCGCCAGCGCGGCGACGCCGGCACCCGCGACCCAGGGCAGCGGGTCGCGCGAGAACGACGACTTCGCGCGGTGGCCCGCGATCCCGAGCTGCTTCGGGACGTTGAGCTTGTCCTCGAGCTCGTTCAGCGTCGCGGCGAGCTCCGCACGGGTGCGGTCGATGTGTGCCTGGATGTCGCTGCCGTCGGCCTTGTCGGCCTTGTCGCTGCTGTCGTTCTTGGCGGTGCTGTCGCTCACGGGGTCTCCGATCGGTGCGGGCGGGGAGGAGGGGTCGAGCGGGGCTCGCAGGGAGTCGCGGAGGCGGCGGCTCAGAACTCGGTGACGTCGTGCCCCGGGATGGTCCCGACGCCCTTGACGGCCTTGAGGTCGCGCTTGAGGCTCGCGATCGTCTTCTCCGGCACGGCCGGGAGGCCCTTCTTGATGCTCTTGTAGCCGAGGAACGCCAGCAGGGCGGCGACGAGGAGGAGCACGAAGGCGACGATCAGCGCCGACAGCCAGCCGGGCAGCCAGATCGCGATCAGCAGGACGATGCCCGTGAGCAGCACCCCGAGCATGGCGAAGACGAAGACGAGCGCGCCGACGAGGAACCCCGCACCGATGCCGAAGGCCTTGAGCGTGCCGATGATCTCGTACTTGAGCAGGGCGAGCTCGCCCTTGACGAGGTCGGTGACCAGGCTGGGGACGTCCTGGACCAGGGCGAAGAACGAGCGCGACTTGGAGCCGCGTCGGACCTTGTCGCTCCGGGTGGAGTCGGTCACTTCTTCTTCTTCCCGCCTCCGACGGCCTTGACGGCCACCGTCTTCACGCCGTTGACGACCGCGTCGACCGCGTCGGCGGCCTTGGCGCCCGCGAAGTCCTCGGCCTTGACGACCTGCCGCTGCACGGCGCGGCTGTTCCACAGCTTCGACGAGTTCGCGGCGATCTGCTCGTAGCGCTCGTGGCCGGCGCGAGCGCCCAGCACGAATCCGACGGCTGCTCCGGCGACGAAGATCAGTTTGCCTCGCATGTCGCTCCATTCATGTGTGGGGGCGCACGGACCGGTGCCCGACGCGCTGTCCCAATGTAGCCCGGTGCCGCCCGCCGCCGCCCGGACGCGCCCGTGCTCGGCCGCTGCGCGGGTCGACTTGCCCCGCGGCGCCTCCTCCGCTGTCCCGAGCGCGCAGCTGCGGCCACATGTCGGCGGGTAGTGGCCGCCCGCGGCGGGTCAGGGTCGCCCGCGGCGGGTCAGGGTCGCCC
>NZ_CAUPYL010000128.1:0-7631 GCF_963515265.1 uncultured Frigoribacterium sp. | reverse complement strand
TCCCAGCGGCTGCGCGACGGCCGCGCCCGCGGCCGACGCTCGAAGAGCAGTCCCATGCGGGTCGTGCGGGCGTCGACCCGGCGAGGCGGCTCGGTCAGCGGGGCCAGGCGTGAGCGCCAGTCGGCGGGGGAGCCGGTGCCGGCGGCAGCGCCTGCTACGACGGCAGGCGAGCTGACCGACTCGTCGTCGCCCGCGACGCCTGTGGCCCAGCCCGCGCCTCCGGCGCTCGAAGCCGTGCGCACGAGGCCCGCGCCCGGAGACAGGACCCGTGCGTTGTTGGCCAGCAGGGCGGCGGCCACGTGCTTGCAGTCGCCGCCGAGCGGGCAGCTGCACTCGCTGCTGGTGGGGCGGCCGTGCTCGCCGCGGCCCGGGGCGAGCACGACGCGGCAGCGGTAGGGAGCCGCCACGCTGCCGCGTACCTCGGCGGACAGGACCTGGCCCTCGACGTCCCACTCCGAGGAGACGACGTGGTCGTCACGGGCGTATTCCTTTGCACGGGAGAACGCGCGCGGTCCGACGAGCCGGATGACGTCGACGGCGTCGACCAGGGGCGCGGTCGCGCGCGTCGGCTCGGGGGAGGGCATGCGCCCATGATCCCAGCAGCCGCCGACACCGGCGGACCCCGCTTCCGCAAGGGCCGGGGGACCCGCTCGTGCGTCGACCGACCCGGAGGATACGGGCCCCCGCGTGCCGGGACAAGCCCCGGCGCCCCTGGCTCCGACCGGTGTTGGCTCGACCGCACGCACGACGAGAGGACCCGAGACGCATGAGGAGCCGGCACGCATGAGGGCGATGACCTACCGAGGGCCGTACAAGATCCGCGTCGACGAGAAGGACGTGCCGACGATCCAGCACCCGAACGACGCGATCGTGCGGGTGACCCTCGCGGCCATCTGTGGTTCCGACCTGCACCTCTACCACGGCATGATGCCCGACACGAGGATCGGCCACACGTTCGGGCACGAGTTCATCGGGGTCGTCGAGGAGGTCGGGTCGTCGGTCGAGAACCTGGCGAAGGGCGACCGTGTGATGGTGCCCTTCAACATCTACTGCGGCTCGTGCTGGTTCTGCGCTCGCGGCCTGTACTCGAACTGCCACAACGTCAACGCGAACGCGACGGCCGTCGGCGGCATCTACGGCTACTCGCACACCACCGGCGGCTACGACGGCGGGCAGGCCGAGTACGTGCGCGTGCCGTTCGCCGACGTGGGGCCGAGCATCATCCCCGACGACATCCGGGACGAGGACGCGTTGTTGATGACCGACGCCCTCAGCACGGGCTACTTCGGCGCCCAGCTCGGCGAGATCGCCCAGGGCGACACGGTGGTCGTGCTCGGCGCCGGACCGGTCGGCCTCTTCGCCGCGCGCTCCTCCTGGTTCATGGGCGCCGCGCGCGTGATCGTCGTCGACCACCTCGAGTACCGCCTCGAGAAGGCGCGCAGCTTCGCCCACGCCGAGACCATCAACTTCGCTGAGCACGACGACATCGTCGTCGAGCTCAAGAAGCAGACCGACTACCTGGGCGCCGACGTCGTCATCGACGCGGTGGGCGCCGAGGCGGACGGCAACTTGATCCAGCACGTCACGAGCGCGAAGTTCAAGCTCCAGGGCGGGTCGCCCATCGCGCTCAACTGGGCCATCGACGGCGTCCGCAAGGGCGGCACCGTCTCGGTGATGGGCGCCTACGGGCCGATCTTCAGTGCCGTCAAGTTCGGCGACGCCCTCAACAAGGGCCTCACCCTCCGCATGAACCAGGCGCCGGTCAAGCGGCAGTGGCCGCGCCTGTTCGAGCACATCCGCGCCGGGCACTTCACGCCGAGCGACATCGTCACGCACCGCGTGCCCCTCGAGCACATCGCGGAGGGGTACCACCTCTTCTCGGCGAAGCTCGACGGCAACATCAAGACCCTGGTCGTGCCGGGCGCCTGAGGCCGACCGGCACCCGCAGCAGCACCTGTCCCGCACCTGTCCCACGGACGAGGAGACATCCCATGAGCGACCACGACGACATCCCCCTGGCGTACCTGCCCTCGAAGCCCCGCGACGTCCCGACCGCCGAGCAGCTCCGCGAGCGAGTGCCCGGCTGGGGTGCGGACCTCGACCCGGCCGACCGCCCGTCGCACCCCAAGCTGCAGTTCGCGCCCGGCGCCTCCGGGGCCCGGTGGGAGTTCCCCGAGCGCCAGCCCGGCTCCGAGGGGCGCGAGCGCTCGATCGAGCACGCCTTCGTCACGCCCGTCTTCGGCACGGCCCAGCCGCTGCACGGCGTGTCGGGCGCGATCCGCCGGTTCGCCTACGACCGCTACAGCGAGGGGCGCCTCGCGCACTGGCTGCTGCTCGTTGCCGGAGACCGCGTCGACTCGACGGGGGCGCACCTCCGGTCACTCGTCAGCGGCCGCCCCGACGACCTGCTGAGCGAGACCGGCGTGACCGCCGAGGCCAGGAAGGAGGCGCGGGCCGCGTCCCGCGACTCGACCCGCGTCGACCGTCACCACCGCTGGCTCGACCCGCTGATCGTCGCCGGCCCGTGGGTCGTGACGGGCGTGGTCGCCGTCCGCGTCGTCGCGAAGGCGGTGCGCGCACTGCGCTGAGCCAGGGGAGGGAAGGGACGTCGCCGGGAGGAAGGGCCCGGCGGTGTCGTGCGGGACGCCCGCGTGGTGCCAGAATTGGCGCGCACCACGGGCCGTCGTCGCTCCGGGGCGCTCCGAACGCCTCTGACCGACACCTCCTCGAAGGATCCGTGCATGGCCTCCACCCTCCCGCGCGACGCGTCCCGCCTCGGCGAGCTCGGCGCGCTCCTCTTCGACCTCGACGGCGTCCTCACGCCGACGGCCGAGGTGCACATGCGCGCCTGGTCCCGTCTGTTCAACGACTGGTTCGACGCGCACGGGCTCGCCCCGTACACCGACGCCGACTACTTCGAGCACGTCGACGGGCGCCCCCGCTACGACGGCGTCCGCGCGATGCTCGCCGCGCGCGGCGTCGAGCTGCCCGAGGGCACGGACGACGACAGCCCGGACGCCGAGACCGTGCGCGGTCTCGGCAACCGGAAGAACGCGGTCTTCGCGGCCGAGCTGGACGAGAACGGCGTCGAGCCCTACCCGGGCAGCGTCGAGTTCCTCGACCGCGCGATCGCCCTGGGCGTCGCCGTCGCCGTCGTCTCGAGCTCGCGCAACGCCGTGCCCGTGCTCGTGGCCGCTGGCCTGCGGGACCGCTTCGACGTCATCGTCGACGGTGCGGTAGCCGCGGCCGAGGGCATCGCGGGCAAGCCTGCCCCCGACACCTACCTCGAGGGCGCGCGCCGACTGGGCCTCACGGCCGCGGACTGCGTCGTCGTCGAGGACGCGACGAGCGGGGTCGAGGCCGGCCGTGCCGGCTCGTTCGGCCTCGTGCTCGGCGTCGACCGCGGCACCGGCCGCGACGCCCTTCTCCGCTCCGGCGCCGACGTGGTGGTCGACGACCTGCAGGAGGTGGTCGCCGCGCTCGGCTCGGCCCGCGCCTCCTCGTCGCCCGACCCGGCCAGCACGAGCACCAGCACCGAGACCGCCAGCACCGACACGACCAGCACCGAGACCGCCAGCACCGACACGACCAGCACCGAGACCGCAGAGGCCCAGCCGTGAACCACATCACCTCCGACCCGCTCGACCGCAGCCGGTTCCCCGTCGACGAGTGGGCCCTCGTCGAGGACGAGTACAACCAGGGCGACGAGGGCGTCACCGAGACGATCTTCGCCCTCGGCAACGGCTACCTCGGCCTGCGCGGCAACCCGGACGAGGGACGCGGCGGCCACTCGTTCGGCACCTACGTGAACGGGTTCCACGAGACGTGGCCGATCCGCCACGCAGAAGAGGCGTTCGGCTTCGCCCGCGTCGGCCAGACGATCGTCAACGTGCCCGATGCGAAGGTGATCCGGCTCTACGTCGACGACGAGCCCTTCGTGCTCTTCGAGGCCGACATCCTGAGGCACTGCCGCCGCCTCGACTTCCAGGACGGCGTCCTCAGCCGTGAGGTCGAGTGGCGCACCCCGTCGGGCAAGCGAGTGCTCGTCACGAGCCGCCGCCTCGTGAGCCTCGAGGACCGCCACCTGGCGATCATCGAGTACGAGGTCACCGTGCTCGACGCCGACGCGTCGCTGCTCATCTCGAGCCAGATCCTCAACCGCCAGGACATGGGCGACGAGTACCACGCGGGCATGCGCGCCGCCGCCGACGCCTTCGACCCCCGCCGCGCCGAGTCCTTCGAGGACAGGGTGCTGCAGCCCGTGCTGGCCCGCAACGGCGGCGCCCGTGCCGTGCTCGGCTACCGGACGACCAACTCGGGCATGACCATCGCGGTCGGCGCCGACCACGTCATGGAGACCGAGAACGAGTGGGACGAGTCGTCGTCGATCGACGACGACCTGTCGAAGCACGTGTACCGCGTCCGCGCGAAGGCGGGCGTGGCCGTGAAGATGATCAAGACGGTGACCTACCACACGAGCCGCGGCGTGCCGCCGCGCGAGCTCGCCGACCGCTGCGACCGCACCCTCGACCGTGCCGCGGAGGAGCCGCCGCAGGCGATGTTCGACAAGCAGCGGGCCTGGCTCGACGACTACTGGGCGCGCACCGACGTCGTCGTGGGCGGCCAGCCGGAGATCCAGCAGGCGGTCCGCTGGAACCTCTTCCAGCTCGCCCAGGCGACGGCCCGCACCGACGGCCAGGGCATCGCCGCCAAGGGCGTCACCGGGTCCGGCTACGGCGGGCACTACTTCTGGGACACCGAGATCTACGTGCTGCCGTTCCTCACCTACACGGCGCCGAACGTCGCGCGGAACGCCCTGCGCTTCCGCCTCGGCATGCTCGACGCCGCCCGCGACCGCGCCGTCGAGCTGAACCAGCGCGGCGCCCTCTTCCCGTGGCGCACCATCAACGGCCTCGAGTCGTCCGCCTACTACGCGGCCGGCACGGCGCAGTACCACATCGACGCCGACATCAGCCACGCTCTCAGCCAGTACGTCCAGGCCACGGGCGACCTCGACTTCATGGAGCGCGGCGGAGTCGACATCCTCGTCGAGACGGCGCGGCTCTGGGCCGACCTCGGCTTCTGGCGCTCGAACGGCGACCAGCGGTTCCACATCGACGGCGTCACGGGCCCCGACGAGTACACGACCGTCGTCGACGACAACCTGTACACGAACGTCATGGCCCGCGCGAACCTCCGGGCCGCCGTCCGCTACGTCGCCAAGCTCGCGGAGGAGTCGCCGGTCGCCTACGAGCGCATGGTCTCCCGGCTGGGGCTCGACGAGCAGGAGATCGCCGGTTGGCAGCGCGCCGCCGAGGCCATGGAGATCCCCTACGACGAGCACCGCGGCATCCACCCGCAGGATGCGCAGTTCCTCGACAAGGAGCTGTGGGACCTCGACGCCACGCCGGCCAACAAGCGCCCGCTGCTGCTGCACTACCACCCGCTGGTGATCTACCGGTTCCAGGTGCTGAAGCAGGCCGACGTCGTGCTCGCGCTGTTCCTCCAGGGCGACGAGTTCACCGCCGAGCAGAAGCTGCGCGACTTCGAGTACTACGACGCGCTGACGACGGGAGACTCGACCCTCTCCGGCGTCGTGCAGTCGATCATCGCGGCCGAGGTGGGCCACCACCAGCTGTCGATGCAGTACTTCCTGTCGTCGCTCTACGTCGACCTCGCCGACCTGCACCGCAACACCGCGGACGGCGTGCACGTCGCGTCGACCGGCGGCATCTGGAGCGCGCTGGTCGCCGGCTACGGCGGCATGCGCGACTACCTCGGCGGCGTCAGCTTCGACCCGCGCCTGCCCGCCGACTGGGAGGAGCTCACGTTCCGTCTGACGGTCAAGGGCAGCCGCCTCCGCGTCGACCTGGCCGTCGACGAGATCGTCTTCACCATCGAGGACGGCGAGGGCCTCACGGTCAGCGTCCGCGGCGAGACGGTCGAGGTGCCGTCCGAGCGGCCGGTGCGCGTCGCCCTCGACGACCAGGGTCCCCGCATCACGACCAAGGTGCCGACGACGAGCGACCTGCGGGGGCTGGTGCGCGCCGACGGGTCCGTCATCACGGCGTCGATCCCGACGATCAGCATCGACCGGTACGAGGAGGACGAGGCGTCCGCCTAGCCGGCGCCCGACGTCGCGTCGGCGGCCAGTCCCTCCTCGAAGGGGCTGGCCGCCGTCGTGTTCCCGGGCCGACGAGGTCGAGGGCTAGAAGGGCCCGGCCGCCGAGGCGATCGCGTCGAACAGCGCGATCGTGTCGGCGTCGCGCTTCTTGACGCTGACGCCGACGGTGCCGGCCGGCGCGTGCACCTCGCCGGAGATGCGACTGCCCGCGCCCGCCTCCTCGAAGACGAGGTGGACCGTGTCGGCGTCGCTCGCCGTCGCCGAGCGGCGGATCAGCCGTGCGCCCTGCTCGTCGGCCGACGTGAAGGAGAACGCAGGGGTCGACTGCACGGCGCGGCGCACGACGCCCGCCAGCAGCGACACCGGGAGCGACAGCTCCAAGGAGGCGCGGGTCACGTCTGCGTCGCCGGTCTCGACCTGGGGTGCTCGCTTCTCTGCCATGCGCCCGAGGCTACGGCACGCGCGCGCCGCGCCCGTAGGCTGGCGGGCATGAAGACGCTGTTCTACGCAGGCCAGGAACTGATCGTGACCGACGAGCTGGCCGAGGTGCTGCTCGCCGCCGCCATGGAGTTCAGCGACGACGACCGCACCTTCCGCGTGCCGGTCGCCGCGCGCCTCGGCCGCGTGGCCCACATGGCGCAGCTCGTGATCGGCCCCGGCATCCCCCTGCTCGTCGTCGACGCGGACGACGACGTCGAGCCTGCCGCCGGGTCCGAGTCGTCCGTCGCGTTCATCGTCGAGCTGATGGAGAGCCTCGTCGACGACGACGAGTGACCTACGACGGGTGACCGCGACGGGACGTGACCGCCGACGGCGGACAGCAGGCCGACGACCGACGCCCGGCCGCCTCGTCCGGCCCCAGCGGATCCCGAGCGCCGCCGCCTAGCCTGACTGCATGTCCGTGCGCCTCGAGTCACCTGCAACAGAGACCCGCGAGGGCATGTCGACCCGCGCCTCCTCGGGCTGGGCCGCGGTCGCCGGCGTCGTCTCGGCGGCGGCGTTCCTCGCCTCGGCCGAGCTCGCCGCCGTCGTGACCGGCCCCGGTGGCAGCCCGCTCTACGCGGTCGGCTCCGCGGTGATCGACCTGGCGCCTCCCGTCGCCAAGGACACGATGGTCGCCCTCTTCGGCACCGGCGACAAGATCGCGCTCTTCACCCTCATGGGCGTGCTGCTGGCCGTCATCACGGCGGGCGCGGGCATCGCCGAGCTCCGTCGGCCCCCGGCAGGCAAGGTGGTCTTCGGCCTCGGGGGAGTGCTCGCGATGATCGCCGTGCTCACGCGTGCCGACTCGTCGAGCATCGACGGGGTGCCCACGGCCGTCGGCACGCTCGTCGCCCTGCTGCTCCTCACGGCTCTCGTCCGGAGACTCTCGCGCTGGCAGGCGACGACCCGCACCGGCTGGTCCGAGGCCTCGGTGCCCGCGCCGCCCCTCCGCGGCCCCGGCCTGGAGCGCCGCAGCTTCGTGCTGCTCGCGGGCGCGGCCGGTGCCGCCTCGGTCGTGCTCGGC
>NZ_CAUPYL010000127.1:0-7684 GCF_963515265.1 uncultured Frigoribacterium sp. | reverse complement strand
CCCGAGGCCCCGGCCGTCCGCGCCTCGTTCGCCGCCGCCCGCTCTCGGGCCCGGTGCGGAGCGCGTCGGAGGCGGCTCTCGCGCCACGAGGCGGAGCCCGCGTCGATCGTCACGACCCGGCCGAGCAGGGGCTCGCCGACGCCCGTGACGAGCTTGACGACCTCGCTGGCCATGACCGAGCCGACGGTGCCGCAGAGCGGCCCGAGCACCCCGACGTCGGCGCAGGACTCGTCCCAGCCGCCGGCCGGAGGCGACGGGTGCAGGTCTCGGTAGTCGACGTCGCGACCGTCGGGCGCGGCGTCCCAGAAGACGCTGACCTGGCCGTCGAGCCGGGCGACGCTGCCCCAGACGACGGGCAGTCCCCTGGCCGCGGCCTCGTCGGCGACGACGTAGCAGGTGTCGAACGAGTCGCTGCCGTCGACGACGAGGTCGTACCCGTCGAGGATCGCGGCGGTGTCGGCCGAGAGCCGGACGGGGTGCACGACGACGTGCGTGTCGGGGGCGGTCGCCCGCACGCGCTCGGCGGCGATCCGCGCCTTCGGCAGGCCCACGTCCCCAGGTCCGAAGAGCACCTGACGCTGTAGGTTCGACCGGTCGACGACGTCGTCGTCGACCACTCCCAGCGTCCCCACACCCGAGGCTGCGAGATATTGGACAGCCGGAGATCCCAGACCGCCGGCGCCGACGACCAGCACGCGAGCCGCGCGCAGTCGGGCCTGGGCCTCGAGGCCGAAGTCCGGCAGCCGCACGGTGCGCGACCAGCGCTCGTCGGTCTCGTCCCCGGCCACCGGCCCCGACGAGCCCGACGCGACCGACACGAGAGGGGGCAGTGACGACATGGCAGACCTCCGGAGAACGGCCGCGGACGACACGACCCCGCCCACAGTAGCCCGCGACGCGGAGCCCGAGCAGCCGCCGACGCGCTCGTCGCCCGCGCGCCTCCTGGGCCGTCGCCACACCGACGCGGTGCTGGTCGGCGTGCTCGCGACGCTGGTCTCCGGCGCCTTCCTGTGGGTGCCGTCGGTCTGGTACGACGAGGCCGCGACGGTCGTCTCGGCCACCCGCACCTGGGGTCAGCTCTGGGCCATGATCCACACCGTCGACCTCGTGCACGCCGCCTACTACGCGTTCATGCACCTCTGGTTCGACGTGTTCCCGTACTCGCCCACGTCGCTGCGGGTGCCGAGCGCCCTCGCCACCGGCGTCGCGGCAGGCCTCACGGTGTCGTTGACCCGCATCCTCGTGAACCGGCGCACCGCCGTCGTCGCGGGCCTGCTCTTCGTGCTGCTGCCGCGCGTGACCTGGATGGGCGGCGAGGGCCGCTCGTACGCCCTCTCGGCCCTCTTCGCCGTCGCGCTCACGCTCGTGCTCGTCGTGGCCGCCCGGCGCACCGCCGAGGACGGCCACGCCCGCACCCGCCGCTCGATCACGCTCTGGTGGGTCGGCTACGCCGTGCTCGCCGTCGTGGCCTGCGCCTTCTTCCTCTACATCGCACTGCTCGTCGTGGGGCACGCCCTGACCATGCTCGTCCGCGTGCTGCGCGACCGGCGCGACCACGCCGCCGAGCGCGCGGCCGTCGACGAGTGGGCACGCACGGGCGCCGTGGCCGTCGTGCCCGCCTCGGGCGCCACCTCCGTGCGGTCGTCGCGCCGGGCGCTGCTCGGCTGGTTCGCCGGGGCCGGGGTCGCTGGCCTCGCGAGCCTGCCGCTGGCCTGGTTCATCGCCTCGCAGAACAGCCAGGTCAGCTGGATCGAACGGCCGAGCTTCAGCACGCTCCGCGGCGTGCTCGTGACGCAGTGGTTCCAGGGCAACGAGAACTTCGCGGTCTTCGCGCTCGTCTGCGCCGGCGCGACGCTCGTCGTGCTGTCGCTCCGCCTCGTGCCCGCCGCCCGCGGCTTCGCCGAGGTCGTGCTGCCGTGGATGGTCGTGCCGACCGTCGGCCTCGTGGGCGTCTCGCTCGTCGTCGACCCGCTCTACTCGCCGCGCTACCTGACCTTCGGCACGCCCGCCATCGCGATGACGATGGCCGTCGCGGTCGCGGCGATCCCGTGGCGTCGCGTGATCGCGCTGGTGCTGCTCGTCGCCGTCGTGCTGACCTCACCCACGTACGTCGAACAGCGACAGCCCGAGGCGAAGGACTCGTCCGCCTGGGACCAGGTCGCCGACCTCGTCGCCGGCGAGCGGGCGACCGAGGCCCCCGGCACCCGCGAGGGGGTCGTCTTCGGCCCCGTCCGACGCCATCCCAAGGCGACGTCGCGCATCATCCAGGACACCTACCCCGAGGCCTTCCGCGGCATGTCCGACTTCACGCTCGAGACGCCCGGCTACGAGACCGACGGCCTCTGGGAGACCCAGTACCCGCTCGGGGACGTGCTCGACCGCACCGACGACCTCGACGTCGTCTGGCTCATCACGAGCGACAAGCAGGACTGGCGGCCCCGCGTCACCGAACAGCTCGGCTCGGTCGGCTTCACGCTCGACCAGGAGTGGGGCCTCACCCGCACCAACGTGCTCAAGTTCACACGCTGAGCCGAGGCAAGCCGAGGAGGCGCGGGCCGGCCGTGCGGACCAGGCCGGCCGTCTGAGAGCGCGAGCGTCGAGGCGCGCCGCGACCGCGCCTCCTAGTCGGTGATGACGCGTGCGCCGTGCACGGGCCCCGTCGCCCGCACGACGGTGAGGCGGGCCGCGCTGAGCGCTATCTGCAGCTCGAGGGCCCCGTCGAGGTCGGGTGCGAGGAAGGCGACGGTGGGCCCGGAGCCCGAGACGATCCCGGCGAGGGCGCCGTTGCCCTCGCCGAGCTCGAGCACGCGGCCGAGCCCCGGCTCGAGGTGCAGGGCGGGCGCCTGGAGGTCGTTGTGCATCACGTCGGCGAGCAGCTCGGCGTCGCCGGCGCGCAGCGCCTGCAGCACGCCGGTGTCGACGACGGGCTGGCGCACCGGCGAGATGTCGCTCGAGTGGCGCAGCCGGTGCTCGTCCAGCTCGTGGTAGACGGTCGGCGTCGACAGCCCAAAGTCGGCCAGGGCCAGCACCCACTGGAACTGCCCCTTGGCGAGCGCTGGGCTGAGCTCGTCGCCGCGGCCGGTGCCGACGGCGGTGCCGCCCGCGAAGGCGAAGGGCACGTCGGCCCCGAGCTCGGCCGACAGCTTGAGCAGGTCGTCCCGGCCGAGGCCCGTGCCCCAGAGGGCGTCGCAGGCCAGCAGCGTCGCGGCCGCGTCGGCCGAGCCGCCGCCCATGCCGCCCGCGACGGGCACCGCCTTCTCGATGCTGAGGTCGACGCCGCCCCGGTAGCCGGTCGTCGTCGCGAGGAGGCGGGCGGCACGCACCGCGAGGTTGCTCTCGTCGGTCGGCACCCCCGAGACGTCCACGCCGGGGCCCGCGGTCACCCGGACGGTGAAGTCGTCCGCCTTGCGTGCCCGCACGTCCTCGTACAGCGACACCGCCTGGTAGGCCGTCGCGAGCTCGTGGTAGCCGTCGTCCTGCAGGTCGCCGACGGCGAGGAACACGTTGATCTTGCCCGGGGCACGGGTGTGGACCACGGTCGGGCCGGCCACGGAGCTCATGCTCCCAACCTAGTCAGTTCTGTCGGTCCCCCATGACCCGGAACGCCCGGGTCATGGCTTCGCGGGCAGGCTCGACGCGCTCGGGGAGCCGCAGACGGCTCTGCGTGAGGCTGACGCTGCACTTGTCGCCCGTGCCGGGCGAGACCATCAGCTGCAGGCGCACGTCGCCCTCGAGCCGCCACCGTGCCGTCGGGTGCCCGACGGAGCGACTCGTGGCCTCGGGTGCTCCCCCGGCGAACGACGCGAACCGCTCGACGCCGAGGTCGAGCAGCTCGAGGGGCCCGCCCCTCAGGCTGCGGCTCACCGCGACCGAGAACGTGCCGTCCGGCTGCTGCCCCGGGAGCCGCATTCCGTGGGCCTGCTCGTAGCGCACGGTGATCGACTGGGCCCACCAGCCGGGCACCTCGTGCTCATCGACGAGGAGGCGTGCGATCTGCGCGTGGGACAGCCGCGTGGCGTCCGCGGCGTCGAGCAACGCGAACCACTGCTCGCTGCTGCGGCCCGTGCCCGAGGCCAGGCGGGCGTCGCTGATGACCGCGGGTCGCCTCCGCTGGTGGTCGTCGCTGCCCTGCGTGCTCACGCCGCCAGCCTGCCAGCGACGAGCGCGCCGCGCGCCCTGCGGCTCAGCGCGTCGCCCGTGCCAGCGCCAGGAAGTCGTCCACGGTCAGCTGCTCGCCGCGCTCGGTCGGCGGCAGGCCTGCGGCCTCGAGCGCCTCGGACGCGGCGGCCGACGAGCCGTAGACGCCCGACAACGACTGCCGCAGCATCTTGCGGCGCTGCTGGAACGCGGCGTCGACCAGCTCGAAGACCGCGAGGCGTTCTTCTTCGGTGCCCCGCGCCTCCTTGCGGTCGAAGGCGACGAGGATGCTGTCGACGTTCGGCACGGGCCAGAAGACCTGGCGGCTGACCTGGCCGGCCGTGGAGAACTCGCCGTACCAGGCCGCCTTGATGCTCGGGGAGCCGTAGATCTTGGATCCGGGCTCGGCAGCGAGGCGGAGCCCGACCTCGGCCTGGACCATGACGAGGCCGCGCGTCAGCGTCGGGAAGTGCTCGAGGAAGTGCAGGAGCACCGGCACGCTGATGTTGTAGGGCAGGTTCGCGACGAGGTGCGTCGGCGCCGAGGGGAGCTCGACGACGCGCATGGCGTCGTCGACGACCACCGAGAGGTCGGCCGCGGGCTGCAGCAGCGACACGGTCGTCGGCAGCTGGGCGGCGAGGCGCTTGTCGATCTCGACGGCGACGACGTCCGCGCCCGCCTCGAGCAGGCCGAGCGTGAGCGAGCCGAGGCCGGGCCCGATCTCGACGACGGAGGTCCCCGCGGACACCCCGGACGCGGCGACGATGCGCCGCACCGTGTTGGCGTCGTGGACGAAGTTCTGGCCGAGCTTCTTCGTCGGCTGGATGCCCAGCAGGTCGGCGAGGTCGCGGATCTCCGCGGGGCCGAGCAGCGTCGAGCGCGACATCAGCCCTCGACCGTCACGGGCTCGTCGGTCCACGAGCCGTAGACCAGCTCGGTGTTGGACGAGATCTGCGCCGCGAGCATCGAGACGTCGGTGCCGATGGTCTCGGCCATCGACCGGAGCGTGTGCGGAATGAGGTACGGCGCGTTCGGCCGGCCGCGGAACGGCGTCGGCGTCAGGTACGGCGCGTCCGTCTCGACCATGACCAGGTGCCGCGGCAGCTGCACGAGCGCCTCGCGCAGCGGAGCGGCGTTCTTGAAGGTGACCGTGCCGGCGAAGGAGGCATACCAGCCGTTCTCGGCCAGGATGCTCGCCAGCTCGGGGCCGCCGCTGAAGCAGTGGAACACCGTGCGCGCCGGGGCGCCGAGCTCGAGCAGCAGGTCGACGACGTCGTCGTGAGCGTCGCGGTCGTGGATCTGCAGGGCCAGGTCGTGCTTCTTCGCGATCTCGACGTGCCGGGCGAACGACTCGAGCTGCGCGTCGCGGCCCTCTGCCCCCGTGCGGAAGAAGTCGAGGCCCGTCTCGCCGACGGCACGGACGCGGGGGCGGGCGGCCAGCTCGTCGATCTCGTCGAGGGCGTCGGCCAGCTCGCCGCGCGCCGCCAGCAGCGGCGCCTCGTTCGGGTGGATCGCGACCGCGGCGAGCACGCGCGGCTCGCGGGCCGCGATGTCGGCCGACCAGCGCGACGTCTCGAGGTCGGTGCCGACCTGGACGACGCCACGCACGCCGACGCTCGAGGCTCGGTCGAGGTGCTCGCGGTAGTCGAGCGCGTTCTGACCGTCGGCGATCTCGAGGTGCGTGTGGTTGTCGTACACGGGCACGACGAGCGCCTGCGGGCTCGGCGGGTAGGTCAGGTCGCGGGTCTGCCCGCCGGACTCGGTGGAGGAGCGGTGACGGACGTGCATCGGCGTCGCGTCGCTGCTGCGCTCGTCGCCGCTGCTGCGCTCGTCGGTCATGCGGCCGGCTCGGGCTGCTCGATGCGGGGGAAGAGCCCGGCCGCGAGCGGCTGGACCGTCGGGGCGCTCGACCACTCGGCGGCGCGGTCGACGGGCTGGCTGGTGAGCTCGCCCTGGCCGATCGCCTCCCACAGGGTGCGGGTCGCGGTGGGCATGAACGGCGACAGCAGCACCGTGAGCGTGCCGAGGCCGCGGAGGGCGGTGGCGAGCACGGTCGCGAGGCGATCGCGCTGGTCGTCCTTCTTGGCGAGGGCCCAGGGCTCCTGCTCGGTGATGTAGCCGTTCAGGACGTCGACGAGCTCCCAGATCGACGAGAGCGCCTCGTTGATGGCGAAGCGGTCCATCGCGCCGTCGGCGGCGGCCGTGACCCGCAGCTCGGTCTCGCGGACGGCGAGGTCGGCAGACGTCAGCTCGCCCGCGACGGGGACGGTTCCGTCGAAGTAGCGGGTGATCATCGCGATGACGCGCGAGGCCAGGTTGCCGAAGCCGTTCGCGAGCTCGGCCTGGTAGCGGGCCGAGATGTCCTCCCACGAGAAGTTGCCGTCCTGGCCGAAGGTGATGGCCCGCATGAAGTAGTAGCGGAACGCGTCGGCGCCGAAGACGTCGGTGATCTGCTGCGGCGCGATGCCGGTCAGCTTCGACTTCGACATCTTCTCGCCGCCGACGAGCAGCCAGCCGTGGCCGAAGACGGCCTTGGGGACGGGCAGGCCGGCGGCCATCAGCATGGCGGGCCAGATGACGGCGTGGAACCGAGCGATGTCCTTGCCGACGAGCTGCACGGCAGGCCAGCGGCGGTCGAACTGCTCGTCGTCGACGCCGTAGCCGATGGCCGTGACGTAGTTGAGCAGCGCGTCGAACCAGACGTAGACGACGTGCTTCTCGTCCCACGGGACCTTGACGCCCCAGTCGAACGTCTGACGCGAGATCGACAGGTCGCGCAGGCCCTGCTTGACGAACTGCACGATCTCGTTGCGGACGTTCTCGGGCTGGACGAAGTCGGGCTGCGACTCGTACAGGTCGAGCAGACGCTGTTCGAAGTCGCTCATGCGGAAGAAGTAGTTGCTCTCTTTCAAGAGCTCGACGGGCTTCGAGTGGATCGCGCAGACCTGCTCGCCCTCGAAGGCCCCGGTGCCGTCGACGAGGTCGCCCGGCTGCTTGTACTCTTCGCAGCCGACGCAGTAGAAGCCCTCGAACTCGCCCTGGTAGATGTAGCCGTCGTCGTGGAGCTTCTGCAGGAACCGCTGCACGCCCTTCTCATGGCGCTCGTCGGTCGTGCGGATGAAGTCGTCGTTGCTGATGCCGACGGTCTCGAGCAGCGGCTTCCAGGACTCGGTGACGAGCTTGTCGGCCCACGCCTGCGGCGTCACGTCGTGGCTGGTCGCGGTGCGGAGGATCTTCTGGCCGTGCTCGTCCGTGCCGGTGAGCAGCCACGTGTCGTCACCGCGCTGGCGGTGCCAGCGGGCGAGCACGTCGGCCGCGACCTCGGTGTAGGCGTGGCCGATGTGCGGCACGTCGTTGACGTAGAAGATGGGCGTTGCGATGAAGAAGGAGTCGCCGGCGGGCATGGGGACCATCTTAGGTGCGGCCGCCGACGCCGCGACGCGGCCGGCGCCTCCTCGGCTGCCGCCCACGCCGGGGGTTCAGGAGGGGCGGGGGGCCTTCGCCGCGAGGGCGGCCTGGTAGAGGTCGCGGCGGGACAGGCCGGTGG
>NZ_CAUPYL010000126.1:0-7750 GCF_963515265.1 uncultured Frigoribacterium sp. | reverse complement strand
CCCCCCCCCCCCCGCCCGCGGGGCCCCCCCCCTGCCCCTCACACCGCGGCCGCTGGCCCCCGTGGGAACCGGCGCCGTCGTGCTTCCTCGGCGGGGCGGTCAGCCCTGCGGCGTCGGCCAGGCCTCGAGCTGCCAGCCGAGCCACGGGCTGAACGCGAACGGGGTCGCGGCGACCGCGTCGCGCAGCGCCGCGGGGTCGGTCCAGGCCCACTCGGCCACCTCGTCGGGCGACGGGTCGGGCACGCCGACCGCGCGGGCGGTGAACACGGGGCAGATCTCGTTCTCGACCACGCCGGAGGCGTCGGTCGCGAGGTACCGGAAGTCCGGCAGCACGCTGGTCACGTGCGTGACCTCGATGCCGAGCTCCTGTGACGCGCGCCGGGCCACCGCCTCCTCGGGGGTCTCGCCCGGTGCGGGATGGCCGCAGAAGGAGTTGGTCCAGACGCCGGGCCAGGTCTTCTTCGACAGGGCGCGGCGGGTGACGAGCACCCGGCCGCGGTCGTCGAGCACGTGGCAGCTGAAGGCGAGGTGCAGCGGCGTCGTCGCCGTGTGCACCGTGGCCTTGAGGTGCGTGCCGCAGGGCTCGCCGGCCTCGTCGAGCAGTACCACGAGCTCGTCGCCGTCGCTCGCGAGGGGGCTGCGGAGCGCCTGGGGATGCACGGAGGTCTCGGGTGTCATGAGAGGTAGTCTGCCCTGGTGAGCGGTGAACACCAGCGTGCGGGGACGCACGACCGGCAGGGCCGCGTCGACGGCGACCTCGCCCAGCGCGAGGCGCGAGACCAGTCCCGGGTCGACGCCGTCCTCGACGACTTCTTCCGGCTGGCCAAGCGCCGGGCCGAGTCGGTCGGCTACCGCTACGTCGACCTCTGGAAGGTCCTCGAGCGCAACACGAGCGGCGGCAAGCGCTTCCGCCCGCGCATGGTCTTCACCACGTACACGGCCCTCGGCGGCCTCGACGACGAGGCCGCGGCCCGGGTCGGCGCCGCCTTCGAGCTGCTGCACACCGCGCTGATCGTCCACGACGACGTGATCGACCGCGACTTCTCGCGCCGTGGCATCCCCAACGTCTCGGGCAGCTACCGCGACGAGGCGACCACGGCGGGCATCCCCACGCCGACCGCCGAGCACCGCGGCATGTCGGCCGCGGTCATCGCAGGCGACCTCGCGCTGACGGGTGCGAGCCGCCTCCTGCTGCAGGTGCCCTGCGACGGCCCGGTCCAGGCGCGCCTCCTCGACCTGCTCGACGAGGCCGTGTTCGTCAGCGCCGGCGGCGAGATGATCGACGTCGAGCTCTCGCTCTCGGACGACCTGCCGACCGTCGACGAGATCCTCGACATGGAACGCGCGAAGACCGCCGTGTACTCGTTCGAGGCGCCGCTGCAGGCCGGCGCCGTGCTGGCCGAGGCGCCGGAGGCGGTGGTCAGGGCCCTGGGCGAGTTCGGCCGCGAGGTCGGTGTCGCGTACCAGGTCGTCGACGACCTGCTCGGCGTCTTCGGCACGCAGTCCGACACCGGCAAGACCGTGCTCGGCGACCTCCGCGAGGGCAAGCGCACCGTGCTCGTGGCGCACGCGGCCACGACCGACGACTGGTTCGGCATCCGGCCCTTCATCGGCAAGGCCGACCTGTCCGAGGCCGAGGCCGAGGTCGTCCGCGGCCGCCTCGAGGCCTGCGGCGCGCGGCGCTTCGCCGAGCAGCTCGTCGAGGACCACGCGCGTCGAGCGCTCGCCGTGCTCGACGGCCCCGACGTCGGCGAGGCCCTGCGCGACGCCCTGGCGCCGCTGGTGCAGGTCGTGCTGGAGCGCGTGCGGTGACCGGCCTCTCGCTCTACGACGCGACCGCCGACGGCACCGCGTCCGGCGTCATCCGCCGGTACTCGACCTCGTTCGGGCTCGCCTCGCGGCTGCTCGGCCCGGCCGTGCGCCAGCACGTCGAGAACGTCTACGCGCTCGTGCGGGTCGCCGACGAGGTCGTCGACGGGCCGGCCACGGAGGCGGGCCTGACGGCCGACGAGTCGCGTCGCTGCCTCGACGAGCTCGAGGCCGAGACCGAGCGCGCGATGGCCCAGGGCTTCAGCGCCAACCTCGTCGTCCACGCCTTCGCGCGCACCGCGCGGGCGACCGGCTTCGGCCCCGAGCTGACCCGCCCGTTCTTCGAGTCGATGCGCGCCGACCTGAGCGCCAGCGAGCACGACCAGGAGTCGTTCGACCGGTACGTGCACGGCTCGGCCGAGGTCGTCGGGCTGATGTGCCTGCGTGCGTTCCTCACCGGCCACAGCTACCCGGAGTCGACGCGGGCGCTGCTCGACGAGGGCGCCACGCGACTCGGCGCGGCGTTCCAGAAGGTGAACTTCCTCCGCGACCTCGCGGCCGACTTCGAGCACCTCGGCCGCAGCTACTTCCCCGGCGTCGACGTGACGACCTTCGACGAGGCCACGAAGCGGCGCCTCGTCGCCGACATCGACGACGACCTGCGCGTCTCGGGCGAGGTCATCCCCGTGCTGCCCGCCTCGTCGCGCCGCGCGGTGGCGCTCGCCCACGGGCTGTTCGCCGAGCTGAACCGGCGTCTCGAGGCGACCCCCGCCTCCTCGCTCATCCGGGCGCGCGTCCGCGTGCCCGACCCCGTCAAGGTGCGGATCGCGCTGCAGGCCTCGGCCGGCCGCGTCGCCTCCGTCCCCGACCACCGACCCCCACCTCCTGGAGCCTCCCTGTGACGACCCCTTGGCTGAAGCGCGCCGTCGGCGACACGAGCGTCGAGCGGCACGGCCGCCGGGTCGTCGTGATCGGCGGCGGCATCTCCGGGCTCGCCAGCGCGGCGCTGCTCGCCCGCGAGGGCCACGACGTCACCGTGCTCGAGAAGAACGACCAGGTCGGCGGTCGCGCCGGCAGCTGGGAGCAGGACGGCTTCCGCTTCGACCTCGGCCCGAGCTGGTACCTGATGCCCGAGGTGTTCGACCACTTCTTCCGGCTGATGGGCACGTCCGCCGACGAGCAGCTCGACCTCGTGCCGCTCGACCCCGGCTACCGCGTGCTGTTCGAGCCGGGTGCCGACGGCACGCGTGAGGAGCCGATCGTCGTCCCGCGCGGCCTCGAGGAGAACATCGCGCTGTTCGACGGGATCGAGCCGGGCAGCGGCGACCGCATGCGCGGCTACCTGCGGTCGGCGCGCGACACCTACGAGCTCGCCAAGCAGCGGTTCCTCTACACGAGCTTCGAGACCGTGGGCCCGCTGCTGCGCGGCGACGTCGTCGTGCGGCTGCCGAAGCTCGGTCGCCTGCTGCTGCAGGACCTGGACGCGTTCGCCTCGCGGGCCGTCAAGGAGCCGCGCCTGCGCCAGATCCTCGGCTACCCGGCCGTGTTCCTCGGCTCGTCGCCGTTCGCGACCCCGAGCATGTACCACCTGATGAGCACGCTCGACCTCGACGACGGCGTGCTCTACCCGCAGGGCGGCCTGACGACCGTGATCCGGCGGATCGCGGCGGTGGCCGAGGAGGCGGGCGTCCGGATCGTCACGGAGGCGCCCGTCACCCGGGTCCTCACGTCGCCCGGGCCCGGACGCTCCGCCGTCGTGCGCGGCGTCGAGCACGGCGACGCCGAGGGCGGGCACCACGTGCTCGAGGCCGACGTGGTCGTCGGCGCGGCCGACCTCGAGCACCTCGAGACGCAGCTGCTGCCCGAGGGCCTGCGCACCTACGACTCCGACTACTGGGCCACCCGCGACCCGGGGCCGAGCGCCCTGCTGCTGTACCTCGGCGTCGAGGGCGAGGTGCCCGAGCTCGAGCACCACACGCTGTTCTTCGCGCGCGACTGGCACGAGAACTTCGACCGCATCTTCGGCGACGACAAGCGGATCCCCGACCCGCCCTCGCTCTACGTCTGCAAGCCGAGCACCGTCGACCCGTCCACGGCGCCCGCCGGGCACACGAACCTCTTCGTGCTCGTCCCGCTGCCCGCCGACCCGTCCCTCGGCCGCGGCGACGTCGGCGGCGACGGCGACCCGCTGATCGAGCGGCTCGCCGACCAGGTCATCGAGCAGATCGCCGACTGGGGCGAGATCCCCGACCTCGCGTCCCGCGTCGTGCTGCGCCGCACCCGCGGCCCGCGCGACTTCGTCGACGACGTCAACGCGTGGAGCGGCAGCATGCTGGGCCCTGCGCACACGCTCTCGCAGAGCGCGATGTTCCGTGCCGGCAACACCTCCGAGCACGTGCAGGGCCTCTTCTACGCCGGCGGCTCGGTGCGCCCCGGCATCGGCCTGCCGATGTGCCTGATCAGCGCCGAGATCCTGCTCAAGAACATGCGCGGCGACACGAGCACGGGGCCGGTGGCCGAGCCGGCCGTCGGCGCGGGCACGGGCTCCGAGGCGGGCTCCGGGGTCGTGTCCGGCGCGATCGGCGACGCCTGATGGGCTTCGCGTACCTCGTCGCCCTGCTGATCTCGATCTTCGGCATGGCGATGCTCGACCGGCGCTTCGACCTGTTCTTCTGGCGGGACGGCTGGCGGGCGTTCGTCACGCTGCTCGTCGGCGTCGTGTTCTTCCTCATCTGGGACATCGTCGGCATCGACGCCGGCGTCTTCTTCCGTGGCGAGACGTCGTTCATGACGGGCGTGCAGCTCGCGCCCGAGCTGCCCCTCGAGGAGGTCTTCTTCCTCGTGCTGCTCTGCTGGCTCACGATGAACCTGCTCGCCGGCTCGCGCCTCGTGCTCGACGCGGTGGAGCGCCGTCGGGCCGCGTCGGCCGCCCTCTCGACGGGCGGTGACCGCGCGTGACGTACTGGGCGATCAACGCGGTCTTCCTCGGGCTCGTGGCCGTGACGGCGGGGGCTGCGCTGCTGCTGCGCTGGGCGCGCACCCGGTCGACCCGCGCCTCCTCGGGCAGCACCTCCTCGGGCCGCGGCTCGCTCGCCGCCGTCGTGCGCGCGGCCGGGCTCTCGACCGCGGTGCTGCTGGTGATGACCGCCGTCTTCGACAACGTCATGATCGGCGTCGGGCTCGTCGGCTACGACGAGGCGCGCATCAGCGGCGCCTTCGTCGGCATCGCCCCGCTCGAGGACTTCGCCTACGCGGTCGCGGCGCTCGTGCTGCTGCCGAGCATCTGGACGCTGCTCGGGTCGCGGCGCGAGACGGAGGCCGCGAAGAATGCGAGGGCGTCCCGTCGCGCCGTCAGCGACGCCGGCCCCGGCTCGGTCGCGGACGCCGAGGAGGCGCGGTGACCGCGACCCTGAGGGCCCTGTTCTGGTCGTCCCGGCCCCTCAGCTGGATCAACACGGCGTTCCCGTTCGCCGCGGCGTACATCCTCACCGCGGCCAGCGCGCCGCGGGTCGACGCCGACGCGGGCGGGGCCTACGTCTCCCAGTCGGTCGCGGACGCCGTGGCCGACGGCTCGGCCGCGGTGGTCGTCTTCACCGGACCGACCCCCGCATTCGACTTCGCCCAGGTGAACTGGCTCGTCGCGGTCGTCGGCATCCTGTTCTTCCTCGTGCCCTACAACCTCGCGATGTACGGCATCAACGACGTCTTCGACTACGAGAGCGACCTGAGGAACCCGCGCAAGGGCGGTGTCGAGGGCGCGCTGCTCGACCGGAGCATGCACCGCACGACGCTCTGGGCAGCGGTGCTCACGTGCGTGCCCTTCGTGCTGTTCCTGGTCGTGGTGGGCAGCCCGCTCAGCTGGCTGGTGCTCGCCGTCAGCCTGTTCGCGGTCGTCGCCTACTCGGCCAAGGGCCTGCGCTTCAAGGAGCGCCCGTTCGTCGACTCCGTCACGTCGAGCACGCACTTCGTCAGCCCGGCCGTCTACGGCCTCGTGCTGGCAGGCGCCACCTTCACGCCGCAGCTCTGGGCGCTGCTCGGGGCGTTCTTCCTCTGGGGCGCGGCGAGCCACGCCTTCGGTGCCGTCCAGGACGTCATCGCCGACCGTGAGGGCGGCATCGCGTCGATCGCGACCGTGATCGGCGCCCGCACCACGGTCCGGCTCGCGGTCGTCGCCTACTTGCTCGCCGGCGTCCTGCTGACGTTCACCGACGCGCCGGGCCCGTTCGCGGCGGTCATCCCCGTGGCCTACGCCCTGAACTGCGCTCCGTGGTGGAACATCACCGACGCCGAGGCGGAGGGCGCGAACAAGGGCTGGAAGAGGTTCCTCTGGCTCAACTTCGTGTCGGGGTTCATCACGACGATGCTGCTGATCGGGTGGGTCGCGCTGCGCTAGCCGGACGGTCGGTCAGCCGCCCAGGTTGCCGACGGCCCTCCGCAGCACGCGCAGCGCCGTCTCGCGGTCGTCGGGGCTGACGCCCGCGAAGGCGTCCGCGCCGATGCCGAGCACCACGTCGCGCAGCTTCGCGTGCGCCACCGCGCCCCGCTCGGTGAGCGAGTGCCGGCTCGCGCCGAGGCCGTCGGTCTCGACCGTCACCCAGCCGCTCTCGACGAGCTCGCCGAGGTCGTCGACCAGCGACTGGTCGTCGTCGGCCGGCCCGTCCGACGACGCGGTCGACCCGCTCGCCGCCGAGGACTCCTCGTCGCCCGGCTCGACGCCGCGCTCGAGGCCCTCGAGCACCTGCCACTGGCGGCGCGTCACGCCGTGCTCGTCGAGAGCCTCGGCGAACCGCTGGTCGAGCAGGCGCTCGACCCGGGTCAGCCACCAGCCGACCGGCCTGTCGTCGTCCCTGTCGTCGTCGCGCGTCAGCGTGTCGTCCTCGGACCCGGGCGCAGCCGTGCGCGGGTCGTCGTCGGAGCTCCGTCGGTCCATGCGCCGCATCGTACGCCCGACGTTCACCTCGCCGAAAGGTGTGCCCCCTAGCGTCCGCAGGGTGAGCTCGCGCGCGCCCTCGACCACCGCCTCCTCGTCCCTGCGTGTCCGCGTCGGCCACCTGCGCCGGGTCTGGGGGGTCTTCCGTCAGCAGCCCCGCGCGATCTGGTGGACCTTCGTCGCCCTGCACGCCGCCGTCTTCGTCGCCCTGACGCCGCTGATGCTCCGAGGAGGCGCGGAGGGCGACCTGCCCCTGTACCGCACCTGGGCCACCGGCGCCCTCAGCGAGGGCCGCTGGCCCGTCATGGACTTCGCCTGGGTCTACCCGGCCGGCGCGCTGCTGCCCGTCGTGCTGCCGAACGTCCTGGGGGAGTCGCTCTACCAGCTCGTCTGGCTCCTCCTGGTGACGGCCGCGAACGCCGCGTCGCTCTGGCTGCTCACCGACCGAGGGCGCCGCACGGTCGACGCCCCGGCGGCGTGGTGGTGGCTGCTCGTGCTGTTCCTGCTGAGCCCGGTGGCGTTCCTCCGGCTCGAGGCGTTCAGCGCGCCCGCCGTGGTCGCGGCCCTCCTCCTGCTCGGCACTCGGCCCAGGGTGGCCGGCGCGCTGCTCGCCGCGGCGACGTGGGTCAAGGTCTGGCCCGCGGCCGTCGTCGCAGCCGTCGTGGTCGCGAGCCGGGGACGCGCGACGGTCGTGCGGGCGTGCCTCTGGGTGACGCTCGTCGTCGTCGCGGTGGTCGCCGTCGGCGGGGGCCTGTCGTCGGTCGACAGCTTCGTCACGATGCAGTCGGACCGGTCGCTGCAGCTCGAGGCGCCGCTCGCGACCCCGTGGCTGTGGATGGCGATGCTGGGGGTGCCCGGCGCCTCCGTGTACGAGAACGTCGGGCTCGCGACCCGCGAGGTGATGGGGCCCGGCGACACGTGGGCGGTGCACGGCAGCACGCAGGCGATGGGCGTCGTGATGGTCGCGCTCGTCGGGCTGCTGGCGGTCGCGGCGGCCGGCCGCGCCCGGGC
>NZ_CAUPYL010000125.1:0-7820 GCF_963515265.1 uncultured Frigoribacterium sp. | reverse complement strand
GCCGAGGCCGCCGCCCAGGAGGCGGCCGTCGCCGAGGAGGCCGTGGCCGAGCTCGACGTCGTGCCCGTCGCCGAGGAGCAGGCCGTGGTCGAGTCCGACGGCGACGAGAGCGTGCCGGGCGGCGCCGTCGCCCTGCCGACCGACGCCGATGCCGCGCCCGACGACGCGGAGGCAGCTCAGGACGACGTCGTCGCCGCGGCGACCGCGCCCGACGAGCTGGCGGTCGAGACGGACGACGAGTCCGGGTCGGTCGACGCGAGCACGGACGACGGCGAGCTGCCGACCGTGGCTGCGGACGACGCGACGGGCCCCGACGAGGCGACCGCGCCTCCTGCGGACGACGCGGAGCGCCCCGTGGTCCTCTCGATCAAGGGGATCGCCAAGAGATACGGCAGCACGGTCGCCGTCGAGGGCGTCGACCTCGAGGTCCGGGCGGGCTCGTTCTACGGCATCGTCGGCCCCAACGGAGCAGGCAAGACCACCACGTTGTCGATCGTCACCGGGCTGCTGCGACCCGATGCGGGCACCGTCTCGGTGCTCGGCTCCGACGTGTGGGACGACCCTGCGGCCGCCAAGCGCGCCCTCGGGGTGCTGCCCGACCGCCTCCGGCTCTTCGACCGCCTCACGGGCGCCCAGCTCCTCTACTACTCCGCGACCCTCCGGGGACTCGACGGGGCCACGGCCCGCAAGCGCTCGGCGGACCTGGCGGCCGCCTTCGGCCTGCAGGACGCCCTCGGCCGTCTCGTCGCCGACTACTCGGTCGGCATGACGAAGAAGATCGCGCTCGCTGCGGCCGTCATCCACTCGCCCCGCGTGCTCGTGCTGGACGAGCCGTTCGAGTCGGTCGACCCGGTGTCGGCGGCCACGGTGACGGACGTGCTCCAGCGCTACGTGGCCGGCGGGGGCACGGTGCTGCTCTCGAGCCACAGCATGGATCTCGTCGAGCGCATCTGCGACAGCGTCGCGGTGATCGTCGACGGCCACGTCCTCGCGAGCGGGACGGTCGACGAGGTCAGGGCCGGCCGTTCGCTCGAGCAGACGTTCGTCGAGCTGGCCGGCGGCCGAGCCGTCACGGAGGGCATGGAATGGTTGCAGAGCTTCTCCGACTGAGGCTCCAGACGATCGCGAACACCGTCCGGCACGAGCCGCGCCGGCTGCTCGTCACGGTCGTGTCGATCCTCCTCGTCCTGGGTGCCTCCCTCGCCGTCTCCGCCCTCGCGGGCTCCCTGCGCGACGATCCGCTCAGCGACGTCCGCGCGCTCGTCGTGGGTGCCGGGTCGCTCGTCGTCGTCGCCTACAGCGTGCTGCCGTTCGCGCGGGTCCGGCCGCCGTGGAGCGATCCCCGCCGCCTGGCCGTCCTGGGGGTGCCCGAGGGGTCGGCGGCCGTCGGCCTCGCCCTCGGCGGTGCCGTCGGCCTGCCCGTGCTCGCTCTCGTCGCGGTCGCTCCCGGCTACGTGCGATCGTGGGGCGAGGGGCAAGGCATCGCGTCGCTCGCCGTCCTCGCCGTCGTGCTCGCCGGCGCCACGGCCTACCTCGCGTCCCTGGTGGCGGCGACGATCAACAGCGTCGTCCTCACCACCCGCCGGGCTCGTCAGTTCCTGGTCGCGGGGGGCGTGGTGGTCGCGGTCCTGCTCGTGCCCCTCGTCATCGACCTCGTCCGTGCCACCCTCCCCGGCGGCAGGACGAGCGGGGTCGTCGCCGACGTGCTCGCGTGGACCCCGTTCGGCGCCGCCCTCGCCCTCCCCGGCCACGCCGCGGTCGGCGAGACGGGCCGGGTCGTCGCGGACCTCGTGGTGGCGGTCGTCACCCTCGTCGCCCTCTGGCTCGCGTGGCGGGCGCTCGTGGCCCGCGCCTTCGTCGACCAGCCCGAGCCCGACGTCGCGGACGACGCGGCCGGCCTGGGCTGGTTCGAGTTCGTCCGGGCGAGCCCGACCGGTGCCGTCGCGGGCCGGAGCCTGACCTACTGGATGAGGGACGCGCGCTACCGCATGTCCCTGGTCATCATCCCGATCCTGCCGCTGCTCGTCGTCCCGCTCGGCATCGCGGGGATCAGCTGGCACTGGCTCGCGCTCGTGCCGGTGCCGCTCATGTGCCTCATCCTCGGGTTCCTGCCGCACAACGACGTCGCGTACGACAGCACCGCCCTGTGGCTGCACGTCGCGGCCGGCACGCGGGGCCTCGCGGACCGCGTGGGCCGGCTCGCGCCTCCTCTGCTCATCGGGGTGCCGCTCGTCGTGCTCGGGTCGCTCGTCGCCACGTGGCTCTTCGGCGACCGGGGCGCCCTGCTGCCCGAGATCGGGGTGTCCGCCGGGCTGCTGCTGAGCGGCCTGGGGCTGTCGAGCATCGTCTCCGCCGCGATGCCCTACGCGGCGGTGCGTCCGCACGACGACCCGTTCCAGCAGCCCCAGGCACACGGCAGCGCCTCGGTGACGGCCCAGGTCACGATGATCGCAGGGGCTGTCCTGGCGACGTCCCCGTCGCTGTGGTTCGCGGGCCGCTACCTGCTGCGGGGGCAGCAGGACGCCGACATGTGGTCGTTCGTCACGGGGCTCGCCGCGGGCGTCGTCGTGCTCGTCGTCGGCGTCGCGATCGGCTCGCGCACGTTCACTCGTCGTGCGCCCGAGCTGCTCGCCTTCACCCTGCGCAGCTGACGTACGATGGTCGCCATGAGCGACACACAGACCGGCGGCGGACTCGACGTCCTGGATCGCGAGCTCGAGAAGCTCCTGAACGAGGACGCCGTCGACCCCGGCGACCACGAGCGCTTCTCGCACTACGTGAAGAAGGACAAGATCATGGAGTCCGCGCTCAGCGGCAAGCCCGTCAAGGCGCTCTGCGGCAAGAAGTGGACGCCGGGGCGCGACCCCGAGAAGTTCCCCGTCTGCCCGACCTGCAAAGAGGTCTACGAGAAGATGAAGTCCGAGTAGGTCTCGTCCGTCACCCGGCGGGCGCCGCTCACTCGTAGACCGTCGGCAGCACGGGGTCGCCCCGGCCGAGCCGGAACGCGCTCGGCGGCAGCTCGTCGACGGCGGCCTGACGGTGGTCCCGCGCGCGCTGCACGCCCTGCGGCCCGGTCCAGCGGTCGTCGACCACGCCGTCGGTGACGAGCGACACGAGCAGCGGTCGCTCCTCGCCCTCGCCCGGACCCCCGTCGCCGATGCGCACGAGCTCGGTCGTCGCGACGCCGTCGACCAGCACGCGCACCGGTGCCTTGCGACCGCCGATGGTCCCCTTGTCGGCGGACTTCTTCGCCACCGACACCCATTCGCCGTCGGCGCCCTGACGGGCGACCAGCTTGAAGACCATCCCGGCTGCCGGGTGGCCCGAGCCGGACACGACCGACGTGCCGACGCCGTAGCTGTCGACGGGCGCCGCGCGCAGCGCCGCGATCGTGTACTCGTCGAGGTCGTTCGTCACGGTGATCTTCGTGCCCGTGGCGCCCAGGCCGTCGAGCTGCGCGCGCACCTGCGACACGAGCGCAGGGAGGTCGCCGCTGTCGATGCGGACGGCGCCGAGGCCGGTGCCGGCGACCTCGACGGCCGTGCGCACCGCCTCCGGGATGTCGTAGGTGTCGACGAGCAGCGTCGTGCCGGGCCCGAGGCTCGCGACCTGCGCCTCGAACGCCTCGCGCTCGGTGTCGTGCAGGAGGGTGAAGGCGTGGGCGGAGGTGCCCATCGTCGGGACGCCCCAGGTTCGCCCGGCCTCCAAGTTGCTCGTGGCGACGAAGCCCGCGACGTAGGCGGCCCGTGCCGCCGCCACGGCGCTGCGCTCGCCGGTGCGCCGCGAGCCCATCTCGGCGAGCGGCCGGCCGTCGGCCGCCGAGACCATCCGTGCCGCGGCGCTCGCGACGGCGGAGTCGTAGTTGAAGACGCTGAGGGCGAGCGTCTCGAGCAGGACGCCCTCGGCGAAGGTCGACTCGACGACGAGCAGGGGCGAGCCCGGCAGGTAGACCTCGCCCTCGGCGTAGCCGCGGATGTCGCCCGAGAAGCGGTAGTCGGCGAGCCAGTCGACGGTGCGGTCGTCGACGATGCGGCCGTCGCGCAGCCAGGCGAGCTCGTCGTCCCCGAACCGGAACTGCGTCAGCTCGGCGAGGAAGCGGCCGGTGCCGGCCACGAGGCCGTAGCGGCGACCCTGGGGGAGGCGGCGGGCGAAGAGCTCGAACACGCATCGTCGGTCGGCGGTGCCGGCCTTGAGGGCCGCCTCCACCATCGTGAACTCGTAGCGGTCGGTCAGCAGGGCACTGGTCACGTCCCCACCCTAGGCGGGGGGAGGGGGCCGGGACCAGGGCGCCCGGCTGCGGCGCGCCTCTGTCCGGGTAGGCTCGACGACCGTGACGCACGCACCCATCGGAGTCTTCGACAGCGGCGTGGGCGGCCTGACCGTCTCGCGGGCGATCATCGACCAGCTGCCGCGCGAGTCCGTGCTCTACGTCGGCGACACCGCTCACTCGCCCTACGGCCCGAAGCCCATCGCCGAGGTGCGCGAGTACGCGCTCGCCGTCATGGACGACCTCGTCGCCCAGGGCGTCAAGCTGCTCGTGATCGCCTGCAACACCGCCTCCGCCGCGGTCCTCCGCGACGCGCGCGAGCGGTACACGACGGGTGCCGGCATCCCTGTCGTCGAGGTCATCCAGCCCGCCGTCCGCTCCGCCGTGGGCCAGACGCGGAACAAGCGCATCGGGGTCGTCGGCACCGAGGGCACGGTCCGCTCGCGCGCCTACGAGGACGCCTTCGCCGCGGCCTCCGACCTGCAGCTCTTCACGCAGGCGTGCCCGCGGTTCGTCGAGTTCGTCGAGGCGGGCGACACCTCGAGCCCCGAGCTGCGCGAGGTCGCCGCGGGCTACCTCGCACCGCTCCGCGAGGCCGGGGTCGACACGCTCGTGCTCGGCTGCACCCACTACCCGCTGATGTCGGCCGCGATCCAGTACGTGATGGGGCCGGAGGTGCGCCTCGTCTCGAGCGCGGACGAGACGGCCGCCGACGTCTACCGCACCCTCGTCGACCACGATCTCGAGGCGCCGGCCGGCAGCGTGCCGCGCTACGAGTTCGAGGCCACCGGCGCGGACGAGGCGGCGTTCCTCCGGCTGGCGAAGCGGTTCCTCGGGCCCGAGGTGTCGCGCGTCGGCCACCTCGAGACCGGCGCCATCGAGCTGCCGGGCGGGCTCCGCGCCGCCGGTCCGCGCGCGTGACCGTGCCGCCACGGCCCGCCCGCCCCGCACTGCACTGCACGAGACCACGCCAGACCAGACCAGACCGACCCGACCAGGGGGAGACACCATGACCGAGACCACCACCGACCTCGTCCGCGCCGACGGCCGCCGCGCCGACCAGCTCCGACGCGTCACCATCGAGAAGGGCTGGAGCGCGCAGGCCGAGGGGAGCGCCCTGGTGTCGTTCGGCGACACGAAGGTGCTGTGCACCGCCTCCTTCACGAACGGGGTGCCGCGCTGGCTGGCCGGCAAGGGCAAGGGCTGGGTCACGGCCGAGTACGCGATGCTGCCGCGCGCGACCGGCTCGCGGAACGACCGCGAGAGCGTCAAGGGCAAGATCGGCGGACGCACCCACGAGATCTCGCGCCTGATCGGTCGCAGCCTCCGGGCCGTGGTCGACACGAAGGCCCTCGGCGAGAACACGATCGTGCTCGACTGCGACGTGCTCCAGGCCGACGGCGGCACGCGCACGGCCGCCATCACGGGTGCCTACGTCGCGCTCGCCCAGGCGATCGAGTGGGGCCGCGAGAAGAAGTTCATCGCCCAGAAGGCGACCCCGCTGACCGACAGCGTCGCCGCCGTCTCGGTCGGCATCGTCGACGGCGTCCCGCTGCTCGACCTCGCCTACGTCGAGGACGTCCGAGCCGAGACCGACATGAACGTCGTCGTCACGGGCTCCGGCCTCTTCGTCGAGGTGCAGGGCACGGCCGAGGGAGCGCCCTTCGACCGGCGCGAGCTCGGCGAGCTGCTCGACCTGGCCGTCGCCGGCGGCGCCGACCTGACGAGCATCCAGAAGGAGGTGCTGGGCGCGTGACGCAGGTCGTCATCGCCACGCACAACCAGGGCAAGGTCCGGGAGCTGCGGCTGCTGCTCGCCGAGACCGCGCCGGGCGTGGAGCTGGTCGCCTACGACGGCCCGGAGCCCGTGGAGGACGGCGACACGTTCGCCGCGAACGCGCTGATCAAGGCCCGCGCGGCGGCGGCCCACACCGGGCTGCCCGCGCTCGCCGACGACAGCGGCATCTCGGCCCACGCCCTCGGGGGCGCGCCCGGCATCCACTCGGCGCGGTACGCCGGCACCCGTGACGACGACGACAACATCGACCTGCTGCTGGCGAACCTGGTCGGCGTGGCCGACCGCTCGGCGCACTTCTCGTGCGCGGCGGCGCTCGTCGTGCCCGCGTCGGCGGACGGCACGGTCGCCGCCCGCGAGCTGGTGGAGCAGGGCGAGTGGCGGGGCGAGGTGCTGGAGGCGCGGGTCGGCACGGGCGGACACGGGTACGACCCCGTGTTCCGGCCCGAGGGCGACGGCCGCAGCGCGGCCGAGCTGACCCCGGACGAGAAGAACGCGGTCAGCCACCGGTCGCGGGCGTTCCGCGCCATCGCGCCGCACGTCGCGGCCCTCGCGGGCTGACCGCCTCTGCTGTCGCCCGCGGGCTGGCCGCGCCGCGGGGCCGGGTGCGGCTGATCCGCGCACATGTGGCCCCAGCGCCCATTCCTCTCAAATTTGAGAGTGATCGGCGCTGAGGGTCCAGATCCGCCCGTGTTCGCGGCGCCGGAGGCGCGGATCTGTCTCGCTTTCAGACCGGAAATGCACCCGAGAACGCATGACGGTGCCGGTGACGGCGGTGCCATGAGCGACGCGGCGGGTCGGGTCGGAGGCGGTCAGGCCTGCGTCGGCGTCTGCCCGGTGGGGGAGTCGACTCGCGCTGGGTCGACGGCCGCGGCGTCGACCTCGGCGTCGGGGGTCGTGCCGTCGGCCTCGTGCTTCTTCGCCGTGTGCACCCCGTGGAAGTAGTGGATGGCCACGGGGATCAGCGTCGCGAGCACGGCGCCGAGCAGGATCAGGTCGATGTACGAGCTGACGAAGTCGGCGACGGGCGGGATGTGGCCGATGCCGAAGCCGAGCATGGTGACGCCGAAGCCCCAGAGGACCGCCCCGATCCCGTTGTAGAGCGAGTAGCGCCGGTAGCTCATGTGGCCGACGCCGGCCATGATCGGCGCGAAGGTGCGGACGACCGGCACGAAGCGGGCGATGATGACCGCGAGCGGGCCGAAGCGCTCGAAGAAGGCGTTGGTCCGGGCGACGTTCGCCTTGCTGAACAGCCCGCTCTCCTTCCGCTCGAAGATGCGCGGCCCGATCTTGTGGCCGATCAGGTAGCCCAGCTCGCCGCCGGCGAAGGCGGCGATGCCGATGAAGATCGCTATGAGCCAGATCGGCAGGCCGAGGGCACCGGGGTTCGTGGCGGCGAGGATGCCGGTGATGATGAGCAAGGTGTCGCCGGGGAACAGGAACCCGATCAGCAGCCCGGTCTCGGCGAAGACGAGCAGGCAGACGCCGAGCACGGCCCAGGGGCCGAACGCCGACAGGAGGTACTCGGGGTCCAGCCACGAGATGGTCGCCAGGGGCAGCATGGGTCTCTTTCTCGAGGTGCCGGGAGGCCCAGGCTACTCGTGCGGGAGAAGGGACTTGAACCCTCACGCCCGAAGGCACAGGAACCTAAATCCTGCGTGTCTGCCAGTTTCACCACTCCCGCGGGCAGGACCGAGTGTACCGACGAGCACGAGCACGAGCACGAGCACGAGCACGAGCACGAGCACGAGCACGAGCA
>NZ_CAUPYL010000124.1:0-7885 GCF_963515265.1 uncultured Frigoribacterium sp. | reverse complement strand
CCTGTTCACGTAAGGGACAATAATCCAACACCACCAAATCCGAATCCGAACCCAATCACCGATCCCAAGAGACTTCCTACAGCATACCGTAATCCGAAGACTAATTGTAACCCAAGGGGGTGTGCGGTGGGGGGGCGGGCGTGGACGAGGTGGCCGCCCCGCCACCGGGACAGCGTCCCCCCTCCACTTTCCCTCCCGAAGCACCACAGCAGCACAGCACCACAGCCACACAGCCACACACAGCACCACAGCCACACAGCACCACAGCACTTCCCCCGCTCGATGAAGAGACCTCTCGAAGATGAGAAACCAGGAGAAGACATGAACACGAAGAAGTTCCGCTGGGTCGCCGCCGTCGCCGTCGGCGTCGTCGCGGCAGGCTCGATGACCGCCTGCTCCGCCTCCGGCGGCAGCGGCGACAGCGACACGATCACCTACTGGGCCAGCAACCAGGCCCCCACGGTCGAGCGAGACGCCGAGATCCTGCAGGAGTCCATCGACCGCTACACGGAGGAGACGGGGGTGGAGGTCGACCTCGAGGTCATCCCGTGGTCCGACCTCTACAACCGCATCCTCACCGCCGTCTCGAGCGGCGAGGGCCCCGACGTGCTCAACATCGGCAACACGTGGGCGGTGTCTCTCCAGTCGAGCGGCGCGTTCGTGCCCTGGGAGGGCGAGGCCCTGGACGAGATCGGCGGCCAGGACCGCTTCGTCCAGTCGAGCTTCGCCACCGGCGGCGCCGAGGGCCAGGCCCCGACCTCCGTTCCGATCTACGGCCTGTCGTACTCGCTGTACTACAACACCGCCATGTTCGAGGCGGCCGGCATCACCACGCCGCCCGCCACGTGGGACGAGTTCGTCGAGGACGCCAAGAAGCTGACGATCGACACCGACGGGGACGGCCAGATCGACCAGTGGGGCGTCACGATGGCCGGCTCGAGCATCACGAACAACGCCCACCAGGCGTTCGTCCGCGGCCTGCAGAACGGCGGCGAGCTCTACGACGGCGACGGCAACCCCGACTTCGGCAACGACGGCGTCGTGGCCGGCGTCAAGGAGTGGGTCGACCTGATGGCCGTCGACAAGGTCGTCTCGCCGTCCGACGCCGAGAGCGTCAACGGCTCCGACATGGCGGCGACCTTCGCCGAGGGCCAGGCCGCGATGTTCTTCGACCAGGCCCCGGGCGACAACCTCAAGTCGCGCAACTTCACCGACTACGCCGCGGCGCCCGTGCCGATGGAGACCGCCGACGCCACCGGCCTCGAGGGCACCCAGAGCCACGTCGCGGGCATCAACGTCAGCGTCTTCGAGAACTCGGGCAACAAGGAGGCGGCGATCGACTTCGTCAAGCACCTCACGAGCGACGACGAGCAGAAGTACCTCAACGAGTCGTTCGGCTCGCTGCCCGTGGTCACCGCCGCCTACGACGACCCCGCGTTCCAGACGGACGTGATCAAGCTGAAGCAGACGATCCTCGCGGACCACGCCCAGCCCATGCCCCTCTACCCCTCCGAGGGACAGATGGAGACCCTGGTCGGCACCGCGATCAAGGACCTCCTCGCCACCGCGGCCCAGGGCGGCTCCGTCAGCGAGGCCGACGTGAAGTCGGCCCTCGAGGACGCGAACAGCCAGATGACCACGGGTCAGTAGCCCCGTCCCACCGTGCGGGGACCCGTCCGGTCGGCAGCGCCAGCGCTGTCGGCCGGACGGGCCCCCCTGCCCCGCCCGAGAGGACCGTCATGACCGTCAACGTTCTGCCCCCCGCCACCGCCGAGAAAGAGTCGGCTCCCGATCCGCACCAGCAGGCTCCGATCGAGCCCGCGAAGCGCAAGAAGCACCGCTCGCCGCTCGCCTACTTCCTGGTCGCCCCCGCGGCCCTGGCCGAGTTCCTCGTCCACATCGTCCCCATGGTGCTCGGCATCTGGATCGCGTTCATCACGCTGAACCAGCTCAGCATCGCCAACTGGGTCAACGCCCCCTTCGTCGGCCTGCAGAACTTCGTCACGGCCCTCGACCCGAGCTCGCCCATCGCGGGCCAGCTCTACGGGGCCCTCGGCCGCACCCTGCTCTTCACCGTGATCGTCGTCGCGATCGCGTGGAGCATGGGCATGCTCGGCGCCGTGCTGCTGACCAGCTCGTTCAAGGGGCGGGGCCTGCTCCGCACGCTGTTCCTCGTGCCCTACGCGCTGCCCTCGTACGTCGGCACCATCGCCTGGGCCTTCATGTTCAACCAGCGAGACGGGGCCATCAACCGGTTCCTGGTCGACGACCTCGGGATCCTCCAGGACAGGCCCTTCTGGCTGCTCGGCGGGAACTCGTTCTGGGCGATCGTGATCGTGACCGCCTGGCAGTTCTGGCCCTTCGCGTTCCTGATGCTGCTCGCGGCGCTGCAGAACATCCCGGGCGACGTCTACGAGGCCGCCAGCCTCGACGGTGCCAGCCTCTGGAAGCAGTTCACGAACATCACGCTGCCGATGGTGAAGCCTGCGAACGCCGTGCTGCTGCTCATCATGAGCCTCTGGATCTTCAACCAGTTCAACGTGCCCTACGTGCTCTTCGGCCCGGCCTCGCCCGAGCAGGCGACGCTCATCTCGCCGCTGATCTACCAGCAGAGCTTCAACAACTGGAACTTCGGCCTCGGCGGTGCCATGAGCGTCATGCTCCTGGTCGTGCTGCTGATCGCGTCGGCGTTCTACATCCGGATGGTCCTCCCGAAGGGGCAGAACGACAATGATTGAGACCCGCGGCTTCAAGATCTTCCGCTTCTTCGGGCTGGCGTTCCTGTCGCTGGTCGTGATCATCCCGCTGTACGTGGTGCTCACGACCTCGATCAAGCCGCTGGCCGACGTGCAGGGCCTCTTCACCTGGATCCCCTCGCGCGTCACCCTCGAGCCCTACGTGCAGATCTGGCAGACGGTGCCCCTGGCGTCGTACTTCAAGAACAGCCTGATCGTGACCATCTCGGCGACGATCCTGTCGGTGGCGATGGCCGTGCTGGCCGCCTACGCGCTGGCTCGCCTGCGCTTCCGTGGACAGCGCAGCTTCAGCCTCGTGGTGCTGTCGACCCAGATGTTCCCCGGCATCCTGTTCCTCCTCCCGCTGTTCCTGATCTTCGTGCAGATCCAGCGCACGGTCGGGGTGCAGCTGACGGGCAGCTACCTGGGCCTGATCATCACCTACATGACGTTCAGCCTGCCGTTCTCGATCTGGATGCTGACGGGCTACTTCGCCTCCATCCCGAAAGAACTCGAGGAGGCCTCGATGATCGACGGCACGGGTCGCCTCGGCGCCCTGTTCCGCGTGATCATCCCCGTCGCGAAGCCCGGCATCATCGCCGTCGCGGTCTACGCCTTCATCACGGCCTGGGGCGAGGTGCTCTTCGCCTCGGTGCTCACGAGCAAGGACACCAGGACCCTGTCGATCGGCCTGCGGGCGTACGCGTCGCAGCAGGACGTCTACTGGAACCAGCTGATGGCGGCCTCGGTCGTCGTCTCGCTGCCCGTGCTGATCGGCTTCATGCTCGTGCAGAAGCACCTCATCACCGGTCTGTCCTCCGGTGCCGTCAAGTGACGCCGACCGGCCTGGCCTGACGGGGGCGCAGCGGTGACCGACGTGGGGGAGGCGCTGCCTCGCCTCGCGGACGTCGCCCCGACCCGGCGGGCCGCGGCCTCGGTCGCGCCCCTCCGGGTCGGGGTGGTGGGCGGGGGCTTCATGGGCCGGGTGCACACGGCGGCGGCCCGGGCGGCCGGCGCGCAGGTGGTCGCGGTCGCGTCCTCGAGCCCGGCCAGCGCCTCCTTCGCGGCCGCCGCCCTGGGCGTGCCGACCGCCCACGACAGCGTGCAGGACCTCCTCGACGACCCCGGCGTCGACGTCGTCCACCTCTGCACGCCGAACGCCGTGCACGCGGGTCTCGCCCTCGCCGCCCTGGCGGCCGGCAAGCACGTGGTCTGCGAGAAGCCGCTGGCCACCTCGACGGCCGAGGCCGACGAGCTCGTGCGGGCAGCCCGGGCGGCAGGCAGGACCGCCGCGGTCCCGTTCGTCTACCGGTACCACCCGATGGTGCGGGAGGCGCGGGCCAGGGTGGCCGCCGGCGTCACGGGACGCGTGCTCAGCGTCCGGGGCAGCTACCTGCAGGACTGGCTGCTCGACCGCGACGACGTCGACTGGCGCGTCGACTCGGCCTCGGGCGGCCCCTCGCGCGCCTTCGCCGACATCGGCAGCCACCTCGTCGACCTCGTCGAGTTCGTCCTCGGCGACCGCGTGGCCGCCCTCGCGGCCGTCGTCGACCGGGTCCACGACGAACGCGGCGGACGCCCGGTCGACACCGAGGACGAGGCGGCGGTCGTCTTCGAGACGGCCGCCGGCGTCATCGGCACCCTCTTCGTGTCGCAGGTGGCGCCGGGGCGGAAGAACCGCCTCCTCGTCGACGTCGCGGGCACCGCGGAGAGCCTGGAGTTCTCGCAGGAAGAGCCCGACCGGCTCTGGATCGGGCGTCGCGCCGCGTCCGAGGTCGTCTCGCGCGACGCGGCCCGGCTGGTGCCGGACGCGGCCCGCCTCTCGACGCTCCCGGCCGGGCACCCGATGGGCTACCACGACGCCTTCGCCTCGTTCGTCCGCGACGTGCACGACGCCGTGCGCGGCGGGCAGCCGGAGGGGCTGCCGACCTTCGAGGACGGCCGCCGCGCCGTCGTCGTCACCGAGAGCGTCCTGCTCGCCGCCGCCGAGCGGCGCTGGGTGGACGTCCCCTCGTGAACGACCGCCCCGCGGACGACCGCCCCGCGGACGACCGCCCCGTGGAGCGCCACGGAGTGGACCAGGATGGAGCTGCGCCGCGCGCCGACGCACCGACGACGAGAGAGGCCGACATGGGCGAGAGCTCGCACCCCGTCACGCTGTTCACCGGCCAGTGGGCCGACCTGCCGCTCGAGGAGGTGGCGGCGCTCGCCGCGGGCTGGGGCTACGACGGCCTCGAGATCGCCGCGTCGGGCGACCACCTCGACCTCGAGCGCGCCGACGAGGACGACGCGTACCTCCGCGGCCGGCTCGACGTGCTCGAGCGGCACGGCCTCGGCGTCTGGGCCATCTCGAACCACCTCACGGGCCAGGCCGTCTGCGACGACCCGATCGACTTCCGGCACCAGGCGATCGTGCGTCCGAGCACGTGGGGCGACGGCGAGCCCGAGGGCGTCCGTCAGCGTGCGGCCGAGGACATGAAGCGGGCGGCCAGGGTCGCCCGGCGGATGGGAGTCGACACGGTCGTCGGGTTCACCGGATCGAAGATCTGGCCGTACGTGGCGATGTTCCCGCCCGTGCCCGAGAGCGTCATCGACGCCGGCTACGAGGACTTCGCCGCCCGCTGGAACCCCATCCTCGACGTCTTCGACGGCGAGGGCGTGCGGTTCGCCCACGAGGTGCACCCCTCCGAGATCGCCTACGACCACTGGACGAGCGTCCGCGCCCTCGACGCGATCGAGCACCGCGAGGCCTTCGGCTTCAACTGGGACCCGTCG
This sequence comes from uncultured Frigoribacterium sp., assembly GCF_963515265.1. Lineage (NCBI taxonomy): Bacteria > Bacillati > Actinomycetota > Actinomycetes > Micrococcales > Microbacteriaceae > Frigoribacterium > uncultured Frigoribacterium sp. The sequence continues at coordinate 2,375 of NZ_CAUPYL010000124.1, read as the reverse complement.
CACATGCTCTGGCAGGGCGTCGACACGATCGGGTTCATCGTCGACTTCGCCGACCGGATCTACCACGTCGACTGCAAGGACACGCGTGTCCGGCCGAGCAGCGGCCGCGCCGGGGTGCTCGGTTCGCACCTGCCCTGGGGCGACCCTCGTCGCGGCTGGGACTTCGTCTCGACCGGGCACGGCGACGTCGACTGGGAGTCGGCGTTCCGCACCCTCGACGCCGTCGGCTACGCAGGCCCGATCTCGATCGAGTGGGAGGACGCCGGCATGGACCGGCTGCACGGGGCGCCCGAGGCGCTGGCCCACGTGCGCTCGCTGCTCTGGCCCCGGCCGACCGCCTCCTTCGACGCCGCCTTCTCGAACCAGTAGCCGCCCGCCCACGAACAGGGAGAACCCCGTGCCCCGCACCCTCCAGCCCGGACAGTCGAGCCGCGTGCTCGTCGTCGACCCCGCGACCAGAGAGGTCGAGGTCGCCCTCGAGAGCTCGAGCGTCCTCGTCGAGGCGCCCAACTGGAGCCCCGACGGCCGCTGGCTCGTCGTCAACGCCGACGGGCTGCTCTGGCGGCTGCCCGCCGAGGCGCGGGGCGTCGACGAGGCGGCCCTGGTGCCCGTGCCCATGGGCGACGTGCCCGAGATCAACAACGACCACGTGATCGCGCCCGATCAGGGCAGCGTGTTCGTCAGCTCGCGCGACGGCCACCTGTACGAGGTGCCCTGGGACGGCGTCGCGCCCGGCGGCGAGGCACGCCGCGTCACGCGCGAGCACCCTGCCGGCCGGAACCACAAGAACTACCTGCACGGCGTCTCGCCCGACGGCGCGACGCTCAGCGTGATCGTCGGCGCCCTGCCCGAGGCGGCAGTCGACCCGGACGACGAGGAGGCGCGGGCCGGCTGGCAGACGAACGTCGTGCTGGTCTCGGTGGCCGACGGCGCTCCGACCTCCGTGACCGCGGACGGCCACCCCGACGACGGTGCGGAGTTCTCGCCGGACGGTCGACACGTCTGGTTCAACTCGGAGCGGGCGTCGGGCGGCGTGGCGGGCCACGCGCAGCTGTTCCGCGCCCGGCCCGACGGCGGCGAGCTCGTGCAGGTCACCGACGACGAGCTCGTGAACTGGTTCCCGCACGTCTCGCCCGACGGGGCGACCCTGCTCTGGCTCGGCTACCCGACGGGCACGCTCGGCCACCCCGAGGACCGCGACGTCGTGCTCCGCACCCTGCCGCTCGGCACCGACGGGCTGCCGACGCCGGGGGAGCAGCCGCACGACGTGCTGCGGCTGCTCGGAGGCCAGGGCACGATCAACGTGCCGTGCTGGGCACCCGACTCGGCTCGCTTCGCCTGCGTGGACTACCCGCGCGGCTGAGCGCCCACGAGGGGAGCCGGCGAGGGCGGGCCCCGGCGCCCAGCCGGGTCCCGCCCTCGGGCTCGGACGTCAGGCCGTCGGCAACAGCTCAGCGACCTTGCCGCCGGCGATGCGCAGGCGCCGCTCGGCCCGCCGGGCCACGGCCGAGTCGTGCGTCACGATGACGAGGGTCAGCCCGCGGTCGCGCCAGACGCCCTCGAGCAGGTCCATGATCTCGTCCCGGGTCGCCTCGTCGAGCGACCCCGTCGGCTCGTCCGCCAGCAGCACGGTCGGCTCCTTGACCAGCGCACGCGCGATGGCGACCCTCTGCTGCTGGCCGCCGCTGAGCTCGCCCGGCAGGTGGTCGGCCCGCTCCGCGAGCCCGACCGAGGCCAGCGCCTCCTTCGCCCTCGTCCGTCGCTCGGGGCGGGGCACCGAGTCGTCCGCGAACGCCGTCTCGACGTTCTCCGCGGCCGTCAGCGTCGGGATCAGGTTGAAGCCCTGGAACACGAAGCCGACGTCGCGGGCCCGTACCGCCGCCAGCGCGCGGTCGCCCGCCGCCGAGAGGTCGGAGTCGCCGAGCCTCACCGTGCCGCTCGTCGGCCGGTCCAGCGCGCCGAGCATCTGCAGCAGGGTCGACTTGCCGCCTCCGGTCGGGCCCTGGATCGCGACCATCTGGCCCGCGGGGATCTCGAGGTCGACCCCGTCGAGGGCCGTGACGCTCTTCTTCCCCTGCGAGTAGGTCTTGGTGACGGCGATGAGCGTGTACATGGGCGTGGTGCCTCCGGAGGCGGTGGTCGGGTCGGTGGGTCCGGCGGGTGCCGGCAGGGCGGTGGCGCGGACGTCGGTGGCGGTCGGCTCCGCGGCCGCCCCGGTCACGCGACGCTCCTCAGCGCCTCGGCTGGGCGCAGCCGCGACGCGCGCCACCCGCCCACGGCGCCGGCGAGCAGCCCGCCGACGACGGCCAGGCCGACCGCGAGCAGCACGACCGAGATCGTGACGGGGGCGTGCAGGACGACGTCCGTCGTCGCCG
>NZ_CAUPYL010000123.1:0-7887 GCF_963515265.1 uncultured Frigoribacterium sp. | reverse complement strand
GGCACGGGGGCCGCGGCGCGCCGGGGGCTGCGCCGCGACGGCCGTGCCCGCAGGCGGGCGGCGAGCATCGACAGCGCCCCGTTGAAGACGAGGTACACGAGCGTCACGACGAGGAACGTCTGGATCAGGAGGTGGTTGAACGACGACAGCACCTGGCCGCGGTAGAGCAGCTCGGTGAAGGCGACGATGTAGCCGAGCGAGGTGTCCTTGACCAGGCTGACCAGCTGGGTCACCAGCGACGGCGTCACGAAGCGGAGCGCCTGTGGCAGCACGACGAGCCGGGTCGTCTGCGCCGACGAGAGCCCGAGGCTGAGCCCGGCCTCGCGCTGGCCGCGCGACAGCCCGAGGATCCCGGCGCGGACGATCTCGGCGAACGCGGCCGAGTTCGCCACGGTCAACGGCACGACGAGCTTCCAGATCAGCGGCAGGTCGAGGCCGAGCTGCGGCAGCCCGAACAACATCAGGTAGATGAGCAGCAGCACCGGCACGGTGCGGGCGACCTCGATGTACGCGGTCGAGAGCCAGCGCACCGGGCGACGCGGACTCAGCCGCCCGAGCGCGAGCAGGAGGCCCAGCGCGCCGCCGAGCACCGCGACGAGGGCGGCGGCCTGGATCGTGCCCCAGAGCCCCACGAGCAGGTACTGCCAGATCGGCCAGGAGAGGAACGGCGTCCAGCGGTCGGCGTCGAGCTGCCCGCGCGAGCCGAACTGGACGAGCCCGGCGGCGACGAGCCCCGCGAGGGCGAGGACGACGACGACCGACCAGAGCCGGATGGCGCGTCGCGTCCGGGGGCCCGGCTCGTCGTAGAGCGAGACCGTGGGCACCTTCCGGACGGAGGCGGAGGCGGTGGTGACGGCAGCCGCACCGCCGTCAGGACGGGAGGAGGAGGTGGTCGGCGTGGTCATCGGACGATCGCCGCCTTTCGTTCGAGGCGTCCGGCGCCGAGGCCGATGACGAGGGCGAGCACCATGTAGACGAGGCCGGCTGCGGTGAAGACCAGGATCGGCTGGGCCTGGACGAGGTTGAGCTTGTTCACGGCGCTGGTCAGCTCGACGACGCCGACGGCCGCGGCGAGCGCCGTGTTCATCGTGAGCGCGATCATGACGTTGCCGATCGGCTGCACGGCCGCCCGCAGCGACTGCGGCAGCACGACGAGCCGGAGCGTCTGGCCGAGCGTCAGCCCGAGGGCCCTGCTCGCCTCGATCTGGCCGTTGCCGACCGTGTTCACGCCGCTGCGCACCGCCTCCGCGACGTAGGCGGCCTCGTAGAGGGCGAGCACGAGCACCGTCGTCGGCGCGAGCGGCATGATCAGCCCGGCGTCGGGCAGGGCGAAGACGGCGAGGATCAGCAGCGCCAGCAGCGGCACGTTCACGAAGAACTGCGTGTACGCCCAGGCGGCGCCGCGCAGCACGGGCACCGGGCTGATCCGGGCGGCGGCGACGAGCGTTCCGAGCACGAGGGCCCCGGCGCCGGCGACGAGCGCCATCACGATCGTCGTGCCGAGGGCCGTGAGGAGCGGCCCTGCACTGTCGACGAAGAGGTCCATGGGGTCTTTCGGGCCGAGGGCGGGTGGGGCGGAGAACGGGGCGGTGCGGCGAACGGGCGGAGCGCAGGAGGCGCGACTGCAGCGAGAGGCCGGGTGCCGGCCGGCCGTCGGGTCGCCCCCACGGCCGGCCGGCGCACCGCGCCCGTCGTCGGGCTAGGAGCCGGGGACCGAGCCGATCTCGGGGGCGTCGGGGGTGTCCGACTCGACGGCCGCGCCGAGGGTCGCGTCCCAGACCTTCGCCCAGGTGCCGTCGTCCTCGATCTGCACGAGCCAGTCGTTGACGAACGCCTTGAAGTCGGCGTCGTCCTTGGCGAGGCCGATGCCGTAGGCCTCGGTCGTGAAGGGCTGGCCGACGACCTTGATCGAGTCGTCCGACGCGGCGTTCGAGGCGAGCAGCGTGAAGTCCTGCACGTACGCGTCGCCGCGGCCCTGCTTGAGGGCCTGCATCGCCTGCGGGTCGGTCGCGAACGACACGAGCGTGGCGGTCGGCTGCTCCTCGGGCACGGCGGTGACGGCGGGCGTGTTGGCGCCGACGATGACCTTCTTGCCGCCGAGGTCCTCGATGCCCTCGATGTCGTCGTTGTCGGCCTTCACCGCGACGGCCAGGCCGGACTCCAGGTAGGGGCCGGCGAACGAGATCTGCTCGGCCCGCTCCTCCGTGATCGTGTACGTGTTGAAGACGACGTCGACGGTGCCGTTCTGCAGCAGGGCCTCGCGGGTCTCGGAGGCGGGCGGGACGATCTCGACGTTCGGCTCGCCCAGGATGTAGATGGCGAGCAGCTTGGCGAGGTCGGCGTCGAAGCCCTGCACGTCGTCGGGGTTCGACGGGTCCTGCTGCGAGAGGAGCGGCGCGTCGAGTGCCTCGCCCACGATCAGCTTCCCGCGCTCCTTGATCTTGGCCATCGTCGAGTCGGGCAGGATGTCGGCCGCGTCCGCGACGACCGCGTTCGCGTAGACCTCGTCGAGGGCCGAGGCGGCCGAGGAGGCGCTGGGGTCGGCGCCGGGGACGGCCGAGCTGTCGCTCGAGCAGGCCGCGAGGCCGAGCATGGCGACGACGGCCACGGCTGCCGGGACGACCCGACGCAGGCGGAGGGGGGAGGGGGAGGTGCGCAAGGTGGTGCCTCTCTTCGATGGGGCTGCTGTGGGAGGTGGTGCTGCGGGAGGTGCGGAGGGGGAGGAGGTCAGTGGGTGAGGATCTTCGACAGGAACGCCTTCGCCCGGTCGGACTCGGGGTGGTCGAAGAAGGTGGCCGGGTCGGCCTGCTCGACGATGCGGCCGTCGTCCATGAACACGACGCGGTCGGCGGCGCGACGGGCGAAGCCCATCTCGTGGGTGACGACGATCATCGTCATCCCCTCGGCGGCGAGGGAGACCATCACGTCGAGCACCTCGTTCACCATCTCGGGGTCGAGCGCCGACGTCGGCTCGTCGAACAGCATCACCTTCGGGCGCATGGCGAGCGCGCGGGCGATCGCGGCTCGCTGCTGCTGGCCGCCCGAGAGCTGGGCGGGGAACGCGTCGGCCTTGTCGGCGATGCCGACCCGGGCGAGCAGCTCCAGCCCGTGGGCCTGGGCGTCCTTCTTCGACTCCCCCCGCACGGTGATCGGCGCCAGGGTCACGTTGTCGAGGATCGTGCGGTGCGCGAAGAGGTTGAACGACTGGAACACCATGCCCACGTCAGAGCGGAGGGCGGCGAGCGCCTTGCCCTCCTCGGGCAGCCGGACGCCGTCGACGAGGATCTCGCCGCTCGTGGTCGTCTCGAGCCGGTTCAGGCAGCGGCAGAGCGTGGACTTGCCCGAGCCGGAGGGGCCCACGACCACGACGACCTCGCGCGGCGCCACGCTGAGCGTGACGTCCTTGAGGACGTGGTGCTCGCCGAAGTGCTTCTGGACGTCGCGCATCGTGATCATGTCGTTCGCGCTGGTGCCTGAGGCGGTGCTGTCCACGCTGGTGCCGCTTTCTCGAGAGGTGCGGCAGGGGGCCGCGTCGCCGTCCGGTGAGGTCGTCGTCCGTGTGGGACGGGAACCTACTGTGCGATTGTTACACGTAGATTTCGATCAACTTCGTGCAATACTGGAGAAACGCGACCAGCCTGATCAGGTTCGCGACCGATCATCGCGAGGGGCCCATGACGACGACCGAGGCGTTCCGCGCCCCTCCCCGCCACACGCCCCAGGCCGTCGAGGTGCTGCGTCCGCTGAGGACGGGCGCCGCGAGGTCACGCGCGGACCTCGCCCGGGTGACCGGGCTGTCTCCCTCGACCGTCGCCTCCCGCGTGGAGGACCTGATCCGTCTCGGCCACGTCGTCGAGACGGGCGAGGGCGCGTCGCGGGGCGGCCGCCGACCCCGGCGGCTGCAGATCCGCGGCGACGCCGGCCTCGTCGGCTGCGTCGACCTCGGCGTCGACCGCGCCTCCTTCGGGCTGGTCGACTTCTCGGGCGCGCTGCTGGCCGAGCGCCACGTGGCCCTGGACGTGGCCGAGGGGCCGACCGCGGTCCTGTCGGCGTCGCTGGCGCACCTCCTCGGGATGCTCGACGAGCTGGGCGACCCCGGGCACGCTCGCCTGAGCGGCCTGTCGGTGGGCGTGCCCGGCCCCGTCTCGTCGACGACCGCGCGCATCGTCTCGCCCTCGCGCATGCCCGGCTGGAACGGCGTCTCGGTCGCCGAGGTCGTGCGGCGCGAGATCGACCTGCCCGTCGTGGTCAACAACGACGCGAACCTCATGGCGGCCGGCGAGCTCGTGGCCGAGGGCGACGAGGCCGTGCCCGCCGACCAGGTCTTCGTCAAGGTCGGCTCGGGCATCGGCTGCGGCATCGTCTCGCGCGGCGAGCTCTACACGGGCAGCAACGGCTGGGCAGGCGACATCAGCCACGTCACGGTGCCCGGCGCGACCGCCGTCCCGTGCTCGTGCGGCCGCACCGGCTGCCTCGACGCGCTCGCCTCGGGCAACGCGCTCGTGCGCGAGATGCAGCTGGCGGGCCACGACGTCTCGACCGTCGAGGCGATGATCGACCTGGCCCGCGACGCGCACCCCCTCGCCACCGGCCTGCTGCGCGGAGCCGGGGTGATGACGGGCGGCGTGCTCGCGACCATCGTCAACTTCTTCAACCCCGACCGGCTCGTGCTCGGCGGCGTGCTGGCCGACTCCGACGTCTTCGTCGCCGGCGTCCGCTCGACGCTCTGGGCCGACTGCCTGCCGATGGCGACCGACCAGCTGCTCGTCGAGGTCACGCGGCACCAGGGCTCGGGCGGGCTGCGCGGTGCGGGGCGGGTGTTCCTCGACCAGGTGTTCTCGGTGCGCGGCCTGGCCTGAGGCACGGACGACCCGCGCCGGCACACGACTGAACGAGGACTACGAGCCGACGCCGGCGCTGGGCGCGTCGTCACCAGTCCGGCCTGCACCCGTTCTGGGGCGCAGGCCTAGTCGCGAGAATCGTTCGCTTTCCCCTACTTTGTACCCGGGGGCATGCGGGAACACGAACGCGCTCAGGACGCTGGTCGTGGATTCGCCACGAGCAGACGTCGCTGTTCGCGGTCGAGCCTGATGCTCCGCTCACGACGAGATGCACCGTGAGGTCCCGACGCACCCGAGGCGCGACGCGCCATTACCCGAAAGATCGAACCTTGCCCCAGGAGACGCCCGCCGGCTGGTACCCAGCACCGCATGCGAACAACGAACAACGTTATTGGGACGGACAGCGCTGGCTGGAGGGACAGCCTGCCCCTGCGCAGACGGCTCCGACATCTCCGACAGTCCAGCAGGCAGCTCCGGCGATGGCGCCGCCGGTGGCTCCGCCCGAGCAGACGGCTCCTTACCGGCCCCAGGGAGCCGCGCAGGCGTCTCCCTCGAGGAACCTGGCTGTCGCAGCCCTCGTCCTTGGCATCGTTGCGTTCCTGACTGGTCTCGTGCCCGTGCTCGGCCTCCTCCTCGCCATCGCAGCCGTCGTCGTGGCGATCTGTGCGCTGATCAAGAAGCAGCCGAAGGGGCTGGCCATCGTCGGCCTTGCCCTCGGCAGCGTCGCCCTGCTCACCGGGATCATCGTCTTGGGCGCGGGCGCGGGGGCCGACGATCCGGACTCCTCCTCCACGGCGGCGAGTGAGACCGAGTCTAATGAGCCGACGTCGTCGGAGAGCGCCCCCGCCGAAGCGACCGAGGCGCCGGCGCCTGAGACACCCGAGCCGGAGCCGGCGGCGGCTGAGGCACCCGCAGAGGCTGGCACGATCGAGAGCCCCGTACCGCAGCCCTACGTAGCGAAGGGTTTCCTCGGCGGCGACAAGTACAGCTTGACCGCGAGGATCGTGGACGCCAACGCCAACGCGCTCGTCGAGCAGTACAACATGTTCAACAGCGATGCGCCGGCCGGCTTCAAATATGTCGTGGCAGAACTCACCATGACCGGAATCGACCCCGACGGGGTGGAGCCTTCGTTGGCGTCGTACGACCTGTCCCTGGCCACGCCCGAGGGCAACCGGTACGACAGCGAATACATCACGTTCAGCGAGGGGATGTCCTCGATGAACGACGGGCCGACTCTTTACCCTGGGTCTGTCTTCACCGGGTACACCGCGTACATCGTGCCGGAAGGCGCACAGTCGTTCTTGCTGTACGACAACGGCAACTACATCGCCGTCTAAGACGACGTTCTCGGTCTGCGACAGGCCATCGGACGGGTTGACCAGGCCAACGCGGAACACCCCTTAACCAGCAATACACCCCGTGATTCAGGGGTGTATTGCTGGTTAAGGGGTGTCACCCGATCGGATGCGAGCCTCGCGTACGGTCCGAGCCGTGCGGCGCGGACGCCCGTCCCCTAACGCCGGACGGCGGGACGCCGATAGTCCCCCGTGCAGAGGACATCACCGCTCCGCTGCACCACCCGACGACCCCCTGACCGAGGAGGCCCCATGGGCGCGAACGAGCTGTCCGCGCTGCTCTGGCGTGAGCGAGAGCTGCTGGAGCTGCTGACCTTCAAGCTGGAGGAGGAGCAGCTGCTGCTCACCGCCGGCCGCACCCGCTGGATCGAGCACGCGACCCGCGAGGTCGAGCAGGTGCTCGAGCGCCTCCGCGAGGCCGGGCTGGCCCGTGCCGTCGAGGTCTCGTCGGTCGCCCAGGAGTGGGGCACGGACGAGGAGGCGCCCCTCCGCGAGATCATCGCCGCGGCTCCCGCAGGCCCCTGGGGAGAGATCTTCACGGCTCACCTGAGGTCGATGACCGACCTCACCGCCCGCATCGCGCAGCTGCGCGACGAGAACGAGCGGTTCCTCCGTGCCGCCGCCCGGGCGACGCAGGAGACCATGGCCACGGCGGCCGACGCGGCCGCCGGCAGCATCTACGACGCCAGCGGCTCTGTCGGGGGCGCCTCGGCGTCGCGCGCCGGACGTGCCGGCGCGGGCGCCGCCTCCGGCAGCCAGGTCTCCGGCGGTCAGCTCTTCGACGGGCGGCTGTGATGGTCAGCACCTTCGGCAGCCTGCACACCGCCTACACCGGCCTCGTCGCCGCCCGCACCGGCATCGACGTGACCGGCCAGAACATCGCCAACGTCAACACCGAGGGGTACACGCGCCAGCGCGTCGGCCAGAGCTCGGTCGAGGCGCCCGCCCGGACGGGCCGCTTCAGCGCGGGCGTCGTGCCCGGGCAGGGCGTCGCGGTCGACGCGATCGCCCGCCTCGGCAACGCCGTCGTCGACGGCCAGGTCCGCGGCGCCGCGGCCGCCGCCGGCTACCAGTCGGTGCGTGCCGATGCGCTCTCGTCCCTCGAGCAGGGCCTCGGCGAGCCGCGCAGCACGGGCATCACCGCCCAGCTCGGCGCCTTCTGGAACTCGTGGAGCGACGTCGGCAGCCATCCCGACCAGACCGGCCCCGCGTCGGTGCTGCTCGGCCAGGCGAAGACCCTCGCCGCGAGCATCGCCTCCGGCCACCAGGCCGTCGAGGACCAGTGGAGCGCCACCCGCGGCACCGCCCAGACCCTCGGCGTCCAGCTGAACGACGCCGCCCGCCAGGTCGCCGACCTCAACGGCCGCATCCGCTCGGCCGTGCAGGACGGCACCAGCGCCAACGAGCTGATCGACGCCCGCGCCCGCCTCACCGAGCAGATCGCCTCGATCGCCGGCGGCACCGTCCGCGACGCCGGCGACGGCACGGTCGACGTCCTGATCGGCGGCAACGCCCTCGTCAGCGGCACGACCGCGCGCGGCGTCGTCGTCAAGGGCGAGTTCGCGATGAGCGCCTCGACCGGCGTGACCGTCGAGTGGGCGCATCGCCCCGGCGACCCCGTGGCCATGGACGGCGGCAGCCTCGCCGGCGCCGTCTCGCTGCTCGGCCCCGCGGCCGGCGGACAGGGC